>NZ_JAJAEF010000030.1:0-49955 GCF_020447145.1 Shewanella sp. SR1
TTAAATTTTTGACTGCCAACCCGAAGGTTAAGCAGTTTCGATTAACTCAACACCTGTGAGTGTCCACACAGATTTGCTTGATAAATTGTTAAAGAGCGTTGACCACACACTTAGTTTTCAGCGGGTCAGGGCTGCGTATTCTACGCATTCCCGTTAGTGCGTCAAGTAGTTTTTTCAACTTTCTCAACACTCATCGTTTAGCTTGCTAACCGATGAACTGCTTGGCTTTCTTTGCTTAACTTGCGTTACGCTGTCTGCCGTGTCAGTGGATGCGCATTATAGGGAGATTGAGAAAGTCCGCAAGGGCTTTTTAGCGATCATTGAATCGTACGTCGATATTTTAAACGTTATGACCATTTTTTAGCTTGTAGACCTTATTTATCGGAGATAAGTCAGCTTTTTTAGCTAATAATTGATAATTCACGCTCAATATTTCAGCAATGGTCTAGTGTAAAAGTAAATAATTCATTACCATATACTTGCTGTTAACAGTTATTTATCAATTTTCCATTCATCAGAGAGCATTCTTATGCAAAAGTCATTTCTTATTGTTTTGATTGTCGCCATTGTTGGCGCCTTTGTGCTATTTCAGTTTGCACCTACGCTGCCGGCTTATATTGCCTTCGTTGCAGGCGTTATTGTGACTAGCCTTATCTTTAAACTTGTTCCAGAGACTTCATCATCTCATGCTACAGAAGAACAATATGTTGGTCCTACTATGACCTTATATGTAGGTAACCTGCCTTATCGTGTCCATGAAGGTGAAGTAAAAGTATTGTTTGGTGAGTTTGGCCCAGTAAACTCTGTGCGTTTAGTCAGAGATCGTAAGACTGGTCGTCGTAAAGGTTTTGGTTTTGTGGAGATGTCAGAGTCTGGCGCTCAGAAAGCCATGGTTAAACTGAATGACTATAGCTTCCAAGAAAGAACCTTAAAAGTAAGAGAAGCAAAAACACAAGATTCGGAAGCTGCCGACCGTACTGGTACTGACGAGTAGCATTACCGTTTAAACTGTTTTGTTTGACGTTGTAAATTTAGTTGGTTGTGGTGATTCGTTCGATAGTTGAAAAGCCACAATCAATTAATGTTGTTGTTAAACCTTCACTGATTTCCGCTTTAGTATAGAACGCCTGCATTACTGACTGCCCTACTGCTTCTCTCTCATTTGTTACTCTGCGCTCCTCCACAATAAGATTCTGTTGCGTTAAAAGAGTCACGACTCGCTTAGCTATCGCAGCGCCAGAATCCATTAGCGTTACGCCCGCACCGAGCACTTGTTGTAATTCAGCTTGGATCATCGGGAAGTGAGTACAACCCAGTACGAGCACGTCCAATTGCGCGGCAACGACTGACGCGAGTAAATCTGCCAGTCTGTGCATGTCCATTTCACCTGTTGCTATTTTCTGCTCCGCCATCATGACAAGTTCAGAACAACCAAAAAGTTCGACATGGCAATCATCGGCAAATTGGCTGATGAGCTCATGGGTATAATGACGCTTAACTGTGCCAGGGGTAGCCAAGAGTCCAATACGTTTACTCTTAGACATCTGTGCCGCGGGTTTGATAGCGGGTACAACGCCCACAACAGGAATACTGAGGTTTGCACGTAATGCAGGTAGCACAACAGTGCTCGCGGTATTGCAGGCGACGACGACTATCAGTGCATTGGTGCGAGCCACAAGATCACATACTAATTCGACACAGCCAGCAATTAATACCTGCTCTTCTAACTCGCCATAGGGCAACCTAGCATTGTCGAAAAGATAACAATAGTCGCTATGGGGCAAACTCCTGCGGATTTCAGCCAATACGGATAGGCCACCAATCCCTGAATCAAACACTAATATAGGTCGCGACAAGCGAGTCTCCCGTTTCGGTTATATCAAATTGGCTATACAGATTGAACGCATTGCGACATAAGTGATTCGATGTTTGATGATTGGATGAATCCAACCAAATATTCAAAGAATACCCATAGAATAACACTCAAGCGCGCAGATTTTCCCACAGCTTTGCATAAACAGCAAAAGCAAGATGCTGGACATTCGTGTCACCTAGTATAATATTTGCGCCCCAATTTACAGCAACGGTGAATCAAACAATGAACTTAGCAGCAATGGACCCTCAGACTTATGATACGCAGTTAGAACACAAGCGTATCAAGCTAGAACAAGCCTTTGCCCAATTTGAAACACCGAGTGTTGAAGTTTTTGCCTCAGAGCCTGCCAACTACCGTATGCGTGCTGAATTCCGCATGTGGCATGACGGTGACGACTTATACTATTACATGTTCGATAAAGTATTGAATGAGAAAGTGCGATGCGATCAATACTTGCCAGCCAGCGTGCTCATCAATCAAATGATGTCGGCCTTAATCGCCGAACTAAAACCGAATCCTAGTCTAAGACATAAACTGTTCCAAGTGGATTTTTTGTCGACCTTAAGCGGCGAGATTTTAGTGTCCTTGCTTTATCACAGACAGCTTGATGACCAATGGCGCGCCGATGCGGCTGCACTAAAAGCCAAGTTAAGCAGCCAGTTTAACGTCAACATCATCGGCCGTGCCCGTAAGCAAAAAATCGATTTAGATAAAGACTTTGTGGTCGAGTCATTACAAGTGAATGATAAAACCTTCTTATATAAGCAAATCGAGAACAGCTTTACTCAACCCAATGCTAAAGTTTCTGTAAAAATGTTGGAGTGGGCTATCGATGCGACTCAGGACAGTGAAGGTGATTTACTCGAACTCTACTGTGGTAATGGCAACTTCTCTATCGCACTGGCGCAAAACTTTAATCGCGTATTGGCCACCGAACTCGCTAAGCCTTCAGTCGATGCGGCACAATACAATATCGAAGTGAATGGTATTGAGAATCTACAGATTATTCGCATGTCGGCCGAAGACTTTAGCGATGCCATGGCGAAGAAACGCAGCTTTAGACGTTTAGAAGGTATCGATCTCGACAGCTATGTGTGCAACACCATTTTTGTCGACCCACCACGCGCAGGGATTGATCCTGATACGTTGGCGTTAGTACAAGGTTACGAGCGGATCTTATATATTTCCTGCAACCCAGAAACCTTAAAAGACAATCTGCAGCAACTAAACGAAACCCATAAAGTCACTCGCTTCGCCTTGTTTGATCAGTTCCCTTATACCGATCACATGGAAACAGGTGTCCTACTAGAGCGTCGTTAGTCACCTCAAATGCATTAAGCTCGACTGCATAGCAGTTAAACGTAGCTAGAACTCAAACATAAATTCGCCAAAAATAATGGAGCCTCAGGCTCCATTATTTTTATCAACTGATGTGCATATCACTCAGATTAGCGGTGCTCAACCTTATGCTGCAAAGCCTCGGCACCTTTGGCGACCATACGCAGTTGCATGACTAATTGATCGGCAAGGATTTTTCGATCGGCGCGTTTCATATCTAATGCTGAAGCGCCGGCGTTAAACACCAAAGTTACTAAGGCTTCTGCCTGTGCACGAGCTAATAGCGGGGTTCGGCCCGCTTTCGCTTCGGTATAGTGAGCCAACTCAGAAATAAAATGTTCAATTTCGCGGGCAACCGCCGCACGGAACGCTGCTGAGGTTCCTGAACGTTCATGCAATAAGATACGGAATACGTTTGGATTAGAATCAAGCACTTCCATAAAAGTATCAACAGAAATACGGATTACACTGCCACCGGCTTCGGCTCGCTGACGGCCTTTTCGCATCATCTGCCTGAGTGTTAATCCGCCCTCGTCTACCATAGTGAGACCGAGTTCGTTCATATCTTTAAAATGGCGATAAAAAGATGTCGGCGCGATATTGGCTTCCCGAGCAACCTCTCGCAAACTCAGACTTGAGAAACTGCGCTCAGCACTTAGCTGATTAAAGGCCGCATCGACTAAAGCTCGACGAGTTTTCTCTTTTTGCTGTGCTCGAATACCCATTCTTAAATCCGCTAACTGAATGTAATGACGCGATAATACCGCTTTTAGGCATTAAACACAGCCCCATCGTCCTTGACCAAACAATATAGCTAGGCTAAATTAGCTTACAGATGTACGCTCAAAAGCGAATTTTGGAAACCTATAATGAAAAAACCCCCTATCATCTGGCTTAATGTCAGTCTATTTGCCATCACTTTCCTCAGTGCGGTGATCTTAGTTCCATGGCGCGGTATTGTTCACGGCTATGGCGCCAGTGAATGGATCGCTTTTATTGTCTTAGCCTTTGCCAGTGGTTTGTCGATCACCGCAGGTTACCACAGACTGTGGTCACACAAGGCCTATAAAGCCCATCCAGCAGTGCGGTTTATGTATGCACTCGGTGGCGCTTTAGCATTACAAAACAGTGCATTACACTGGGCTTCCGATCACAGAATCCACCACAAGCACGTAGATGATAACGACAAAGACCCGTACTCAGCCAAAATGGGATTCTGGTACAGCCATATCGGTTGGATGCTGCGTGAGTATCAGTCGCAACGCTATCATGATTATCAGAATGTGCGTGATCTGCAAAATGACCGTATCGTTATGTGGCAACACAAGCATTATCTTGCACTCGTATTACTGATGAACATTGGACTGCCTGCCCTGCTCGGCTGGCTGAACGGCGACGTACTGTCTATGTTATTGATGGCGGGTTTACTGCGTTTAGTGGTTGTGCATCACTGCACTTTCTTCATCAACTCTTTAGCCCACGTGTGGGGCAGCCAGCCTTATACCGATAAGAACACTGCCCGCGATAATGGCTTTCTAGCCATGCTGACCTACGGTGAGGGTTACCATAATTTCCATCACATCTTCGAAAATGACTATCGTAATGGCATTAAATGGTGGCACTACGATCCAACTAAATGGTTGATTAAGTCATTATCTTGGTTGGGGTTAGCCAAGGACTTGCGTACGAGTCCACAGGAACGTATCGAGAGCGCACGCTTGCAGATGCAGCTGCTGCGGACCAAGAACAAAGTCGTGCACTTACCCAATGCCGAGGAAATTATTGAAAAAGTCCAAGCTGAGTATGAATTACTCAAGCTGCACTTAATGGATTACTATCAAGCACAGAAAACCTTGCTTGAGGCCAAGCGCAAACAACTTGTCGATCAGCAGCTATTGCAGCAAGTTGAAGAGCTAAAAGCGCGTTTCTTAGTCCAGCAAAAACATTGGCGCAGCCTGACCGCAATTTATAGCTAAGCCACAATTCTGCCCGAAAGTCATACGGCCACCTTGCATGGTGGCCGTATCTGATTATGATGATGCCTTAATCACTTAAATAGGCTGTTGAGATCATGTCAGATTCCCCAGTTACACTCCCAGAATCAATCAAACTAACAGAATATAGTCATGGTGCAGGTTGTGGCTGCAAGATATCCCCTAAAGTGCTCAGCACTATCTTAGCCTCGCAGTTACCCGTGTTTACTGATCCTAATCTGCTGGTCGGCAATCAAAGCCGTGACGATGCCGCAGTGTATAAACTCAATGACGACATAGGCATCATCAGCACTACCGATTTTTTCATGCCGATTGTTGACGATCCCTTCACCTTTGGCCGCATCGCTGCGACTAATGCGATCAGTGATATTTATGCCATGGGCGGCACGCCTATCATGGCGATCGCTATTTTAGGCTGGCCAATCAATAAGCTACCTGCAGAAGTCGCACAACAAGTGGTCGATGGCGGCAGACAAGCCTGTATGGAAGCCGGGATCATGCTAGCCGGTGGCCACAGCATAGATGCGCCCGAACCGATTTTTGGGCTCGCAGTGACAGGACAAATTGCGTTAACTGACTTAAAACAAAATGATACTGCTAAAGCAGGCGATCGTTTATATCTCACTAAGCCTATCGGCATTGGCATTTTAACCACAGCGCAAAAACAGAAAAAACTCCAAGATGAAGACAGTCACATTGCGGTTAATGCTATGTGTCAGCTGAATACTATAGGCACGACGATTGCCAAAATTAGCGGTGTAAACGCCCTGACCGATGTCACAGGATTTGGACTGGCGGGACACTTACTCGAAATGTGCCAAGGTGCCAAGCTCACGGCAAAACTCAAATTTGATGCGGTGCCGTTACTGCCACGCGCCTTAGATTACTTAGCCTTAGGTTGCGTTCCTGGCGGGACTCACCGTAATTACGACAGTTATGGCGAGCATCTCCCCGAGCTCAGCGAGCATCAAAAAGCGATTCTGTGCGATCCGCAAACCAGTGGTGGTCTGTTAGTTGCCGTCTCGGCCGAAGCCGAAGCGGAATTGATTGCTCTACTCGATGCGCATCACATCGCCCCAATTTGCATTGGATCACTGGAAACACCCACCACTGAAGCAAATGTGGTGTTGTGCTGATGCCAAACGCGATCGTCGCTGCAGAACAATATCGGGAAATTTTCCTCAATCAACATCCCATCATGGATGTGCGAGCACCCATAGAGTTTACTCGAGGTGCGTTTCCCAACTCGACCAACTTACCCTTGATGCTGGATAGTGAAAGGGAAAAAGTCGGCACTTGTTATAAGCAATCAGGTCAGCAAGCCGCGATTGCATTGGGTCATTCACTGGTTAATGGCCCCATCAAGCAACAGAGAATCGAAGCTTGGGCAAGCTATGTGAAAGCCAACCCCAACGCCTACCTTTATTGTTTTCGTGGCGGCTTACGCTCGCAACTCACGCATCAATGGCTTAAAGAAGCCGGTGTAGAAGTCCCTTATATTCAAGGTGGCTATAAGGCCATGCGCCAATATCTGATTAGCGTGATTGAAGCGGCACCGACTCAGCAACCGTTATTGAGTTTAAGCGGGATGACGGGCTGCGGTAAAACCGATTTCTTATTACTGCGTAAAGAAGCGGTTGATCTTGAAGGGATAGCCAATCATAGAGGCTCTAGCTTTGGGAAGAATATCGACCCACAGCCGACGCAGATTAACTTTGAAAATCAGCTTGCCATTGCCTTGCTACAGCACCAAACGAGCGGTGTTGCCTGTTTACTGCTCGAAGATGAAAGCTTCCTGATTGGGCGTTCGGCGCTGCCGCAGACATTTTACAATGCAATGCAAGCCGCCAATGTCTTAGTGCTAGAAGAGTCGGACGATGTGAGGCTCGAACGCTTACGCGATGAATATGTGCATAAAATGTATAGCGGCTTCTGTGAACGCCTAGGGGCTGAAGCGGGTTTTGCGGCATTTAGCGACTATCTATTGCAAAGTTTAGTGAGCATTCGTAAACGTTTAGGCGGGAAGCAGCATCAAGAACTGCAAGATTTGATGCAACAAGCACTCGATCAGCAAATCAACCAGAATGACACTTCGCTGCACTTAGTCTGGATAAACTTGTTATTACATAAGTATTACGACCCTATGTACCTATACCAATTAGATAAAAAGTCGGAACGGGTGCTCTTTAAAGGTTCGCACCAAGCCATGCATGAGTGGCTGGATAGCTATCAGACACGATAAATCGCCACCCTAAAATAAGATAACCGCGAACATTTGCTTCGCGGTTATCACTTCACGTTACTTCATACTGCCATAACGGATTTAAGACTTACCCAGCAGGCTCGCCACTTGGACTCTCAAAGAATCCTTATTCGAAAGCTTGCCATCGACGGCATCCGTTAAATCCACCGACACCCTTGACCAAAAACGCTTGGGCATTTTAGCTAAGGCATGTCCGCCCTTGTGGCTAAAGTAAGACCCCCATAATCCGTGTAATGCCATTGGAATAACAGGCACAGGATCTCTGGCTAAGATTTTATCGATTCCAGGACGAAAATCGCCAAGTTCACCGTCAGGGGTGAGTCGACCTTCCGGGAAAATACACACCAACTCGCCATTGGCGAGCGCCGCATGAATCGCCTCGAAGGCACGATTATAGGTCTCTTCACTTTGCTTAGGCGAACAGATAGGGATCACCCCAGCGTGGCGGAACACATACTTCAGCAGAGGAATTTCGCTAATGGATTTATCCATCACAAAGCGGATTGGCCGTGTCGAGGCTCCCATAATAATCAATGCATCCACATAACTCACATGGTTACAGACTATGATGCCAGCCCCTTCCTTTGGAATTTTTTCACGGCCAGTTACGGTCACGCGATACATAACATGGCTAAGTAAGTAACTGATAAATCGCTGGGTAAATTCTGGCACTTGCGAATAAACATAAAGGGCGACCACAAAGTTCATTACGGCAAGCAACAAGAATAACTGCGGAATAGTCCAACCTGCTACACCCAGCAGCAACATAGATAACAGCGCCGAAGCCACCATAAACAGAGAGTTCATAATGTTATTGGCAGCAATCGCCTGAGCACATTCACCCTTAGCCGAACGCGATTGAATAAAGGCGTATAAAGGGACGATAAACAGCCCACCGCTAACGCCGATCATAAAGAAATCCAGCATCACCCGATAATGTTGCGACTCGGCAATAAAGGCTTTTAATCCATAGACAAAACTAGCATCCACTGGTGCAGGTGGAATAGCCCAAAGCAAATCAACACCAAAGATAGTTAATCCCAATACCCCAAATGGTAGCAAACCGAGTTCCACATGACCGTAGGAAAAACGTTCACAGACAAAGGAGCCAACGGCAATCCCGATGGAAAACATGCCCAACAATAACGACACCACAGTCGCGCCTGAATGCAGATGCAGCTTGGCAAAGTTAGGGAATTGAGTCAGATAGGTCGCGCCTAAAAACCAAAACCAACTGATAGCGAGGATCGCCATCCAGATTGAAGGTGTTTGACGCGCTTTTTTAATACTGCGCCAAGTGCCCGATAACGGCCTGAAACGTATTTTTTCGATGACGCCCTGCGGTGGTAAAGCAGGAATGGCGCGACTCGATAGATATCCCGCTAAAGACAATACGGCAACGGTAATGGCAGCCCAAAGCGTACCGTTGACTTCAGAAACTAAGATCCCCGCACTTAACGTGCCGACCAGAATAGAGAGAAAAGTGCCCATTTCAACCCACGCATTGCCTGTAACTAACTCGTCCTCTTTCAACGCTTGGGGTAACAAGGAATATTTGACCGGACCGAAATAAGCCGACTGACTACCTGTTAAAAATAACAGTAATAACATCATCATATAGTTCTCACTCACTATCGCGATAGCGGCGCAGAACATGATAATAACTTCGAGTAATTTCAATCGACGGATAAGTTTGGCCTTATCCATATTATCGGCAACCACACCTGCGTGGGCCGAAAACAGGAAAAACGGCAGGATGAACACCCCAGCGGCTAAATTCACAAACATATCGACGCTTATGGGTAAATCTTTGACTTGGCTGAAGGTCACTAACAGCAGCAACACATTTTTATAGATATTGTCATTCAAGGCGCCGAGGCACTGAGTCGCAAAATAAGGTAAAAAACGTTTTGTTAGCAGCATGATAGTTCCCTCTGGTAACCCATTCCTTGTAGATAAGCCTGCACATGGCTCTCGAGTAAATCCCGCAGTGATAACGATTCAGCAAAGAGCTTATTATCGAGGGACAAAGCAGTTAGCCCATGAATCCCCCCCCACAACACACGGCTCATACTGAGATGCTGCTCCGGTGTCGCCTCTGGGAAGAGCTGCGCTAACTCACGTTCAATCAGTGTGAATAATCCTGCAATCAATTGTCCTTGTGATTGCGGTAGTGGCTCAGAATCGAGTAATTGCAACTCAAAAACCAGCTTGAAAGCTTGGCGCTGCTCATGGGCAAACTGACTATACTCCCACGCCATTGCAATGATTTTACGTAAACTGCCAACCGCACAAACACCCGCTAATCTGTCATGTAAAGCCCTAAGCGTTGACTCAGAAACGGCTAGTAGCAAATAGTTGTAACTGCCGAAAATATTGATCAAGGTACTAGGGACATAGCCAATTTGGCTGGCCACTTTGCGTAAACTAAGCCCGACAACACCTTGCTCGGTCAGTAACTCAGTTGCCGCTTGTATTGCCATCGCGCGAATTTCATCATGGCTGTGTTCTTTTCGTCTGGCCATAGCTCTCACTCCCAGTTGGATAGCAAGAGACTAACAGCAGTTAAAATAAAAAACAACGTTCAAAATAAGTTTGTTTTACGTACAGTAGTGGGTAAATAGTGAAGGATATCATTGAGGCTGATAGATAAAGATAGACGCTCGAAATCGATGCACTCAGTAAAGCGAACGGTGTATGTGAGATTAGACCACACAAAAGAGTATAAAAACGGCGTGCTCAGTAAGCACGCCGTTTTTTATTTTGATTTAAAAATCATTCTTAATTCAAAGCTGTTTTTATTTGAGGCTAATTTTTGGTTCAAAGATGAGAGCGAGGTTTAAGACTTGCGATAAGTCATCACAACTCTATCTGCACCAGCGCCAAAATAATCGGCCTCAAAAGCCGAATCAACGAAACCTAAATGCTGATATAAGCCATGGGCAGGATTACTCGGGTCAACCGTTAAACACACCCGCTCAACAGCGGCGGGCAACTCAGCTAAACACTGCTGCATCAAACGTTTGCCTAATCCCTTTCCGCGAGCATCTTCACTTATGGCAACAGATAAAATCCACATACAGGTAGGATCGCTACTCTGGGCACTGAGCAAATAACCTTGCAGCAGATTATCTCCATTTACGGCCACTAAAAATTGCTCTGGCCAACAATCAAATCCCTGACGGAAGAAAAAATCGGGATAGCTATGTTCGCCAAAAATGGCCTGCTCAAGCTGATAAACCGCGAATAACTCTGACTTTAATACCGGACGTATAGACTGCATTCGAAAATTATTCACCTATTAAAATCTTATCCCACTCTAAGTTGGGTGCGCCCACTACGATAAAGTTAGGGTTTTCTAACGTCTCGCGCTCATTGTAGGTTAACGGTTGCAGCTCAGTATCCATCAACTGTCCACCCGCCTCTTCGACTATGATTTGCGCCGCTCCCGTATCCCACTCGCCCGTTGGGCCAACTCGCACATAACAATCGGCTCGACCTTCGGCGACAAGACAACTCTTTAACGCTGCGCCGCCCATCACCACGAGCTCGCAATGTTTAGGGTGGTTGAACAGGGTCAATACAGATTGAGGATCCTGACGACGACTCACGGCCAATCTTAGGGAGACCTTTTCACGGTGCTCGATTTGGCGGCTGCTGATCCGCACTTCCTGTTTATCCGTGCGTTTGTATGCCCCTAAACCTGCAATCGCGTAATAACACACTTGCGTCATAGGCACATACACCACGCCCATCACGGGACGATTGTGCTCAACGAGTGCAATAATCACCGAAAAATCACCACTGCCGGCAATAAACTCACCCGTGCCATCGAGTGGATCGACCAACCAATAGCGCTTCCAAGATTCACGCACGCTCAGCGGAATGTCGGCTGCCTCTTCAGATAACACAGGAATATCAGGCGTTAAAGCAGTTAATCGGTCACAAATGATCTTGTTCGCCGCTAAATCTGCGGAAGTGACAGGGGTATTGTCAGACTTCATTTCTCGCTCAAAATTACCTTTGAGATAAATGTCACGGATAGTTATCCCGGCATCGGTCGCAATCGCAATAACTTCGTCGATCAACTCTTCTGGCTTCATAACAACTCCAATCGCAAAGTTCGCGAATGTTTTGCAAGCGTTCCAGCTTTGAACGCTTAAAAGGAAAAAGATTATTTAAGGTATAAATACTTTTGCGCTAAAAACAACGCGCTCACACTACGGGATTCTGAAAAATCGACATCATCGAGCAAGGCCTCCCAATCGGCGAGCGCCCAAGGCACCACATCAATGGGCTCTGGCTCATCACCTTCAAGGCGACTCTCATACAGATCTTCTGCAAGAAAAATTTGCATCTTACTGGAGAAATACCCCGGCGCTAGGCTAAGTTCTTTCAATAGCGTGAGCTTATTCGCCCCAAAGCCAATTTCTTCCTGCAATTCACGGTTAGCTGCTTCGATTGGCGATTCACCAGGGTCGATAAGACCTTTAGGAAAACCGAGCTCGTAATTATCGGTTCCGGCAGCATATTCGCGCGCCAGTAGCATTTGCCCTTGATGAATAGGCACTATCATCACAGCGCCACGGCTGCCGCCTTTCATGCGCTCGTATTGGCGTTCGACACCATTTGAGAACTTAAGATGCACTTGCTCAATTTGAAATAATCGGCTTTTCGCGACAACTTCGGTATGCAATATTTCCGGCTTATTCTGCCGCTGCGACATAACTGCCTCTGGATAAAAAGCGATAAATTAAATAAGGTAAGTGACAATCTTACTATCCTGTTTTTAATCTACAACCTGAATTTATTGCATACACCTAAAGACAAGCTGTAAATTCTTTGCGAGATACATCACAAACCAAGCTCAGCCTAAGTGAACTGCATCAAAGTATGCCTAAAAAATTCTGCCGTTTATAAATAGTAAAAAGGGGCAAAGCCCCTTTTAGTTTGGTTTACGCTTAGAATTGATAACGTAAATTGAGCTGATAACTGAGGAAGTCATTCGGCTCAATATCCACATACTGATACCCCAAGCCAACTGACCAAGCGTCGCTCACTTGATAGCTAAACCGTACACCGGTATACCAATCAGTGCCATCGAGTTCTGTGGTTAAACGGCTATTGCCCATAGTGCTACTGATATCCGCTTGCCATCTAAACAATCCGATAGGCACTTCAAACCGCCAAGCATCATGCTGCAGTAAGGTAAAACGCAATCCCAGCATCACGCCATCGGCCAATACGGGGGTCACGGCTTTGACCTGCTCATGGTATTGCGCCGGAGTCAGACTCGCGCCTTCAATCCGCGCACTCCCATTACCAAAGTCGGCATAGCCTAATTCGATTGCCACCATGGGAGTCCATTGATAACCCACACTTAAGCCAAACGCGGTATCTTTGTCATCAACCGATGTCACTACGCCAGCTGCAGTCTGTGGCTGTAAATCTCGTCTGCTGCTATCAACCTGAGCTTGCCCGACAAACCCCTCGACATACCAGTTATCAGCCGCATTCGATTGACTGACTGTGCCTGCGAGCAGCACAGCCCCCAAGACCACTTTATGTAATTTACGGCGGCGGATTAAACCCGCCGTAATAATCAATCCTAATGCCCACAAGGACATGCTACCTCCTCCCGATTTGTTATCAATCACCACCTCTTGATAGGCCTTAACGGTAATGAGCACTTGCCCGGTTGCCTCACCGCCTAGCCCATCGCTAATCTGATAACTCACAGTATCGACGCCATCGAATCCCGCTTTAGGGATATAACGCAGCTTGTTAGACTCCACTGACACAGCCCCTTGCTGCGCGGTAGCGCTGACTAATGTTAAAGCATTTCCGTCTGGGTCGCTGTCGTTACTCAGTACATCGAGTAGCAAGCTCGTTCTATCGTCGGTTGCGGCGCTGTCGTTGACTGTCGTGGGTGCGGTATTACCACTCACTACCACAGTCAACTCACTACTTGCAGTACCACCTTTACCATCAGTAATGCTATACACCAGCACATCCGTACCGATGAAATCGGTTGCTGGCGTGTAACTTAGCTGCTGATTAGCCAAGATGACGGCGGTGCCGAACTCGCTGGTCACTTGCGTGACCGTCAGCGTATCACCATCGCTATCGGTATCATTGGCGAGCACATCGACATCGATACTTTGGTTCCAGAATAAAGCGGCGGTATCTGGGTTCGCCACCGGCAAACTATTCCCATTGAGCATGACTGACACACCACCTGGATCGACAATTGCGCGGTTAGCGACACCATCATCATCGTTTGGACCGCCATCCTCGAGGGTTAACTGCACACACCAATGGCCTTCTGTTAATCCCGCCGTCCAACGACTGTCTCCCGGTGGCGGACAGAAACCTCGCTCACCTTCACTACTGGCGACACTGTTGCGCTCATTCAGGACAAAATCTTTCCAACCATTTTGTGCCTGATACTTACGATAAACCGCATTCGCTGGAATAGGTGCACGTTGTGGCATCACCAGACTGTAACTCTGCCCTTGTTGCGGTAGTCCTGTAGCAATGAAGTCAAAAATCCCCCCCACATTGGCCGCGATACTGTCTTCAGGAACCAGATTAGGTAATAGTTGAATACCACTTTGCTCTTGCATCAGTGCAATATTACCTAAGCGTAAGCACACGCCCGCTTGCCCCTCTGCCAAGAAGTACACAGGCTGCAACTCACCTTCAGGCATCACGTTACAATCATTGATTGCATCCAAGTAATCTGGAATGCCATCGCGGTCTGTATCGGTAAATCCCTCTTGGTTATCAGGGATCAAATCACCGTCGGTATCAGTTCCAGTCAAAGGCGGCAGAGATGGGCGCACAACAATATATACTTTCTCCGTGGTAGACAGCGCGGGTAAACCGCTATCCGTCACAGTCAGACTCACAGGATAAATGCCCGGCAAGACCGCTGTCGGCAAGAAGAACATCCCCGCATCATCGGACTGCAAGTTCAGCGCGCCACTCGACCATACAGATGTCAAATCGTTCATGTTGGCATCGCTAATCTGCGCATGAATATGAACCTCGCCACCATTTTGTGCCACGATCAACTGACGTTCACCCGCTTGAGTCACCTCAAGAGTCACACTCGGGGCAATGTTAGCCTCAGTGATCGACACTTGTGTTTGCTTCTTACTGCCTAAATTCAAACTTGGATCTAGGCTGATCAACACCTCTTCTTCAGCCTCAACTTCCCCATCCTCTATGGTTCTAAAGTGAATATGGGCCAATGTACCTGAAGTAATCTCCACTACCGCATCGACTAAGTCATGATCATTGCTGTCCGCGGAACCTGCAACCGTATAAGGGACAGATATTGGATATTCAGGCGCTACACCGTTTAAATGAATACTAACAACAACCTCATTACCCTCACCCACGACTTGATCTTTACTCAAGGAAATTAATGGATGCACTTTTACTTTCTGAGCCTTAGTCGCTTTATTGCCATCACGATCTACGGCTTGCCAGTAAGCAAGGTAACTACCAGGGGCAAAGAATAAACGCTTATCGACCAAAGAAACGGGCAGTGGATGACCATTACGATCGACGGCCTTCGCAAACCCTAGATCCACTCGAGTGAACAAGCCTGTTGCATTAACTTCAACATCACTAGGTACAGTAATAACAGGTAAATTGTCAGCCTCCCCACCTTCTACCAGTAAGTTGACTTTTGCACTTGCGCGCCCTTTCTGACCATCACTAATGGTATAACGAAGTGCGACCGGACCAACATAAGCTGCAGGGGCAGTAAATATGAGTCCATCAGCAGTAATCTGCACACTACCTATGTCTGCCGCCGCGCCATCGATAGTCAAAGTATCACCGTCCACATCAACATCATTCTCTAGCGCAGCTAGTGTGTATTTATCATCCGCGGTGCTGGCTAGAGTGTAATTATCATCGACAGCTTGTGGGTCATCATTCACTGGCGTGACATTAATGGTGATAGTTGCAGGCTCAGAACTCAGTTCAGCATCCTTAGCAATAAAGCTTATCTGATCTGCACCGTTGAAATCTTTCTCCGGTGTGTATAACCACACAGTTCCATGCTGCTCCAAAGTGCCCGATTCAGGTTGGCTCACCACTTCATAGGTAAGAGGATCACTATCTGCATCCTCCCCAGTAAGCGTGATCATCACAGAGCTATCTTCCTCGAAGGTCACACTTGCACTCGTCGCAACAGGCGCATCGTTAACGTTAGTCACTGTGATACCAAAGCTTTGCTCAGCCGTTAAGCCATCCGTGTCCGTCACACGTAAGGTGACCGGGTGACTGCCCACATCAGCATTGCCAGGCGTGCCGCTGAGTAAACCCGTCGCCGCGTTGAAACTCAACCAGCTCGGTATAGTCACTGCACTCAATGTCAGTACGTCGTCCACATCGACATCTGTAGCGGCAAAGGTATAGCTGTAAACAGCCTCTTGCACAGCGGCCGTAGTTGCTGTTGAAGTGATGGTAGGTGCGTCGTTGCTATTAGTGACTGTAATACTAAACGATTGATCTGCTGTTAATCCGTCAGCGTCCGTCACTCGCAGTAACACAGCATGACTGCCCACATCCGCATTGCTCGGCGTACCACTGAGTAAACCTGTCACCGAGTTGAAACTCAACCAGCTCGGTTTGGTCACTACACTGAGGGTTAACACAGCACCCACATCTAAGTCGGTAGCTATCACTGTGTAACTGTAAGCTATATCTTGAGTTGCTGTAGTGATGGCTGGAGAGCTAATCACAGGTGCATCGTTGACGTTGGTCACAATAACCATGAAGGATTGGTCAGCCGTTAAGCCATCTGTGTCTGTCACCCTCAGCGTCACTGGGTGAGAACCCACATCAGCATTTGTAGGCGTGCCGCTTAATACACCAGTCGCGGCGTTGAAGCTTAGCCAGCTAGGCTTAGTTATCGCGCTTAACGTAAGTACATCGCCCACATCAGTATCCGCAGCCGCAAAGATGTAGCTATACGCTGCATCTTGGGTCGCTGCAGTCATAGCCATAGAACTAATCGTCGGTGCATCGTTGACGTTCGTCACAGTTAAATTAAACGCTGGTAGACTCGCAGATAAAGCGCCATCAGAAACGCTGATAACAATTCCGTTAGTCACACCAACATCTTGATTTAATGGAATACCAGACAACATACCTGTCGCGGTATTAAACGTTGCCCACGTAGGTTTATTACTAATACTAAAGCTAAGTGTATCTCCCACAGAGTCAGACGCTATTGGCGTAAACTGGTACGAAGCATCCTGATTCACTATTAATATCGGCGAACCACTAATAGCCGGTGCACCATTTGGCGTCACAGAGTTACTCGCACTTGAAGCATTACCACTTCCCACAGTATTCGACGCAGTAACACTAAATGTATAGGCCGTACCATTTGAAAGCCCTGTAACTGTAATTGGAGATCCTGCTCCCGAACCCGTAAAACCACCGGGGCTAGATGTCACTGTATAAGCCGTAATTGATGAACCGCCATTAAATATCGGAGCAGTGAAGCTAACAACCGCTTGGCTATCCCCAGCGATTGCGGCTCCTATGGTTGGCGCTCCAGCCACGACAGCATTTACCGCAAAGGTTCTGCTCACCTGTGTAGCAGGTAAATAGCTACTATTACCTGCTTGATCTGCATTAATAGTACAGCTACCTGCCGTCACAAAGGTCAGCGCACCACCGGAGGTAATAGTACAAACGCCCGTAGTGGATGAAGTAAAGACAGGTGTTAAGCCTGAATCTGACGTTGCCGTCAGCGTTGGGCTGGTACCAAAAGTTTGTGCATTCGGATTCGCAAAAGTGATGGTCTGAATGGCAGCCGGAGTAATCGAGTTGGATGCGGCCGATGCAGAGCCTGTACCCGCCACATTATCGGCAGTGACGGTAAAGGTGTAAGCCACACCATTGGTTAAACCGGTCACCACAATCGGCGATGAAGCACCCAATACTGGAACGACATCCGCCGGATTTACCGTCACGGTATAACCAGTAATCGCCGAGCCACCAATATTCACTGGGGCAACAAAGGCAACACTGGCCTGGGTATCACCGGCGATTGCAGTCCCTATGGTTGGTGCGCCGGGAACTACGGGGCTAACGCTGAAAGACTGGCTCACCTGCGGTGCAGCCAGGAAAGACAAATCGCCCGCCTGATCCGCATTGACCGTACAGGTTCCTGTCGTTATAAAGGTCAACACACCGCCACTGGTAATAGTACAAACACCGGTGGTAGATGAGGTGAAAGTAACAACATAACCACCACCTGCCGATGAGCTTGCGGTCAGCGTTGGCGAAGTACCAAAGTTCTTTGTTCCTGGATTAGTAAAGGTAATCGTCTGTGGTGATGCCGGAATGATCGAGTTGGAAGCTGCCGATGCTGCACCCGTCCCCACCGAGTTGGTGGCAGTCACGGTAAAGGTATAAGCCACTCCGTTAGTCAACCCCGTTACAGTAATCGGCGAACTTGATCCTGTACCAGTTGCACCGCCGGAGTTAGCGGTGACTGTGTAGCCTCCGGCAAGGATCGGCGAGCCGCCAGTGTTGGCCGGTGCCGAAAAGGTCACGGTTGCCTGAGTGTCACCAGCAGTTGCAGTACCAATCGTTGGGGCACCGGGAACTATCGCAGTAACAGTAAAGGTACGACTGACGGTAGGAGCTGCATTGGTAGCAGCATTCCCTGCCTGATCTGCATCGATAGTACAAGAACCCGCCGTCACAAAGGTCAGCGCGCCGCCGCTAGTAATAGTACAAACACCAGTTGTGGATGAGGTAAAGCTCACGGCAAGTGATGATGTAGCACTGGCAGTCGAACTCAGGTCAGGTGCAGTACCAAAGGTTTTTGTTCCAGGATTGGGAAAGGTAATAGTTTGATTAGCCTTGGGCGTTGCCGAGTTGGAGGCAACAGAGGCAACGCTGTCACCGACCCCATTTGTTGCTTTCACTGTAAAGGTATAGGCAGTACCGTTAGTTAAGCCAGTCACGACAATCGGTGATGTTGTAAAACCATTGCCACCGGCAGGGATATTTCCCGGGTTAGAGGTCACGGTATAACCTGTGATTGCTGAGCCACCATTATTTACAGGGGCCATAAAGGTTATAGAAACCTGCCCGTCTCCCGCTGTCGCCGTACCAATCGTTGGAGCATCAGATACTGTTGGAATCGCAACAGTGTGGGTTGCACCACTGGTATAAGCCACAGGACCAGCATTACCTGCCGCATCGGCAATATTGGTTGATGCATTGAGGTTTACTTTGATAGTACCGTTGCCAACAATACCACTCACCGTAACCGTGAAACTGGAACCAGACCCGGAAACACTGGCAATGGTGCCATTGGCTGTTCCAGTAATTCCTAACGCAAAGTCGTCGGTTGAAACACCGGTCACCGATTCACTAAAGGTCACAGTGAAATTCACACTGGTAGCGGCCGCCGTTGGACTCCCGCTTACCACAATGCTGGATACCGAAGGTACAACACCATCAATAACCAAGGCTTTATTGTTACCTAATGAATTGGCTGCACCCGGTGAAGCCAGGGTCAAAGTCGCGTCATTACCTGCGGCGTCTCTGATGGTTCCCCCACCCAATGTCAGCGAACTGGTGGCTACATAATCCAGGTCACTGGAATTATCCCCGGCCTGAACGGTATAGCTAAATGTCAACGAAGAGGTACCACTACCGTTCGTATAGTTGATTGTCTGGTCAGTTGTACCCGTCTCCAGTGTTAACTGTGGAGTACCGGTCACGGTTACCGCTTCACTGAAGTTGACCTGCACACTGACTAGATCACCAATCTTATAGGTTCCATTTGCTGTACTGGAATTTACTGATGTAACGGTGGGAGCCACGCCATCAATAACCAATGCTTTATTATTGCCCAGAGAGTTTGCCGCGCCGGGGGTAGCAAGTGTAAGGATGGCATTGTTGCCTGCTGCATCACGAATAGTACTACCGTTCAAAGCTAGGGCAGTAGTTGAGATGTAATCTAGATCAGCACTGACATCACCCGCCTGTACGGTATAAGTAAATGTCAAGGTACTGCTACCAGTACCACCGGTATAGTTGATCGTTCTGTCGGTAGCGCCAGTTTCCAGGGTTAATTGTGGTGTACCTATTACATTAACTACCTCATCAAAATTAACCTGAATGCTAATTAGAGAATCTTTTTTATAGGTGCCGTCAGCGGTGCTGGAGGAAATGGAAGTTACCGTAGGGGGAGTAGAATCAGGCGGAATGCCAGGTTCAAAATTCATATCGTCGATTGCGACTACTACACTGGTTCCGGTAAAACGAATTTCATCTATATATTGCCAGTCAGTATTGAAAGCCAGGACACCACCAAAACCCACACTCACCCCATTTTTTGTATAGGTAACAGAGCCCGATGAATCAGAACTACCAGTATTAATAGAATCTGATGCAACTGAACTACCATCGCGATACCCCGTTATTGTCAGGTTCGGACTGGTTCCCAAATCATGCCCTGTGTCAATTTCCATTGACACAATACGAAACTTTGAACCATCCGTCGAAGTGATTCGCGCATCAAAGGCTCCCGCCACGACAGTATTTGCACTATCTATATTGAATACCAGGGCGAGATCATATCCATAAGGTTTGCCAACATCTTCCGACGTAATGGAAATGTTTGAAATAGGAGCTGTGATGGTACTTTTCGCACCAACAGGAGCTACCAGACTGAAAGTAGCCCCACCGATTGCCTCAGGAGAGGTGAATTCATAAGGGGCACTGACCGGGTTGTCAAAACTATTATCCGTTGGAACAACGGCGTATGTATCAATGGAGGTCAAGATTGCTAAACTACCTAAAAATAATCTGACTCCATAACTCCGATTTCCAGTAACCAGATTATTGATCACATGAATTATTTTGTAAGTAGCTAGCAACATGATGCTTCCCCGTTAATGACTGTTTTCAACAAAAAATAGTGCGCATCCTTTGCGCACTGTCTGACGTGAGTTCCACATCCCGCAACCGTTTAACCTAGTTACGTGAGGGGAAAACGCCTTCAGTTGCAATAATGAAATTAACAACTACATAAGGCTGCACAATCGGGACTGGCAGATTATTCCCTGTCAGTCCGGTATTTCCATTCACATTGACACTCGTTGTAGTGCTTACTGGCAAAAGTGTGGTATCCGGCGTAGCAGTGCTATACGCATTATATGAAGTTAAACCGCTTGTTATTTTTGCAGGCACTGTGGTTGGTCCGGGAACCGAGGCATTACCGGTAGCAGTGCAAGCCCCAAGTGCAACACTGACATTTCCGGTTCCACTCAATGCAACACCATGACTATGAGTCGGCAATTCATTGATCGTCAATGTTACATTCTCGGTTCCACTTGCCTCACCCAAAGTATATTGGCTTGTACCAGGGCTTTGGCCTTGATGCACAGGCACACGCCCTTGCAGGTTAGGCAGTGCAAAAGTCGTTTGGCCATTGCCACCATATGTGGTACCTAGAATTGCAAAAAGCGCAGAGTTTTGCGAGACGGACAATAATTGCCCATCACAAAAGGCCCAACCACGGGGAGCGAAATTACCAGCGAACATAGAGATTTGACCGATAAATGGATCAGACATTGTTTTTCTCCTTAAAATCACGATTTTGTCTATTTAACGTTTTTCAACGAAATGATTACTCACGACATTTAATCGACAGCGAGTTCCTTTTGCTGATTACAACATCATCCACATCACACGATGAGAGGACTATCTAGATAACCTAAATCAAAAACAAAACAAATTGATTACAATTAAACATACATTAAAAATCAATAAACACAATTGTACAAAAATAAATCAGTGTAAATTATCACTCTCCACTTAACGCCATAGCATAGATTCATAGGCGCCAGAGTAACTTTCGAGCTTAAACCCATGCTGTAGATAAAGCTTTTTAGCTTGAGTATTTTCACTCTCCACAGATAAACCGACAGGTAACTGGCGTTTCATCGCTTCTTGCTTAATGGCCGCTAAAATGGCCGAACCAAAACCACGTCCCCGCATACTTAGTATGATAATAAAATCAACAATATGAATCTTATACTCACTGATATCGAGCATCACTTTTCCTACGGCTTGCTGGTGATAAAACAAGATATAAGTGTTGGCATTTGGATATTGTTCCCGATAAGAGGCTTGCTGCAGTCGGTATTGTTGCTCCAGCATGATTTCAACGACTTCACTGGGTAAACCAAGTTCATAAAAAAGCGTTTTTGTGGAATAAAAAAGCTGTGCCATAAATGGGTCGTCATTTGTATTAGCAGCTTTAACACTCAAGCCTATTGGTAGATTTAACTCACCTCGCATCATGCCTTTTTATCCCAATATAAACGCTGCAAAAGTTGGTTATAGGTGATTAATAATTGCTGCCACGATGGGCTTTGACATTCACGGATTGGGACGGGCTCATTTGGCACAACAGGTGTAAATAGTTGCCCTTGCTGCTTCGCATCAAAACGCCAATGGTGTTGCCAGCGCTCAATCTCACCTTCAGATAGTGGCCATCCTAAGATGGTAGAGAATGTTGTGGGTTTCAAATCTTTTAATTGATGATAATCCAGTAGAATAGCTCGAGAAGATTGATGTAAAGCGACAGATAATTGCGCTAAATTCTGTAAAACGGTAGTACGAAATTCATCTAAGCTAGGCTCAGTATCCGTATTTTCCATCTGTTGAGTATGCAGTTCAGTTGGGAGTAAACTTTGCCCTCCAGCCATATGTCTCCCAGCAACTCGTTGATGAGACGCAATAATATCCTTAGGATTGCGTATCAAGCATAACACTCGGCTCTTAGGGTAAAGTTCGAGCAACATCGGCCAGCAAGCCAGATCCCATGCATTCCACTTGATCACTAACTCACGCTCGCCCAGCCTCAATCGCCCCTGTAGTCTTAAGCATAAATCGACGAGCTGAGGTTTTAGTGCCAAAGGCCAATGGTCATCATGCATAACATCGCTGCATAGCATAGATTCAGAGAGCACTCGGCAAGTTTCGAGCAGGGCAAAGCTGCTCGACAATAGCGTCGAACCACAACGCGACCAGTGAAAAATCATCAAACTTGGATTTACGATAGGCAAACTTTCCCGTTGGGATAAAAGGGGTGCGAGCAAGGTTTTAGGTTGAATAAAACTGGCGAGTAAACAATGACGAGCATCACTGATATCGTCCTCTAGGAAAGGCTTAGATAACTTATGAAGTGCGGGAACCCAACTCACCGTTTTATGTTGTGACTGATAACGACAAGGTAACCAGGCTTGGCTGAAGCGATCTAAATCTGGAATAAAGGTTTCTTGCTGCAAAGCAATAAATGCGAGCATGTGCTCCAAACTAAGTTCAGGCCAAGCAAGAAAATCAGCCATCAGCACGATAAAATGCTCCACATCATTCGCTCGATGCAGTAAAAACAATGACTCTGGTTGATGTAACAATTGCCAATAGCGTTGCTCCTGTTCTTTAAAATCAACCATTAGCAAGCCATAGGATAAAAGTTAATGTATTGCACCATTCGCGGTAACGTCCCACGATTAGGACTGGCGCCGTGGGGCAAGGCATGGTGCCAAATGATTAAATCACCTGCATTTGCGGCGATTGGTTTAACTGGCCAGCGTGACCAATCCTGTTGCTGTAACTCTATATCAGACTTGCTCTGGCTACGCAGCCACTCCTCTATCTTGAGATGAAATCCTGGGACACAACAAAATGCGCCTTGGTCAACACTGGTATCGGTTAAGTAAATTAACCCTTGAGTGCCAAACTCAACGGGTAGCTGCAGTGGCATATCCCAGTGCATATCTGGCCCGGGAAAACGCCAAGTGGTTGTTTCAGGTGGATTAAAGCTGACTCTGTCGGTTGTCATGACTAAATCCGTTCGCTGCCACAACGGTTCAAACACTTGACGGATTTGGGGGACTTGTCGATTCGCGTCCAGTTGCGGATGGCGAAACAGTTGTAGCATTATTTTCTGCATAAACTCATGAGCTTGATACCAAGTGGCGGGATCTTGTTCATTGGCACCTAACTGCTGCCAAATAAAATCTCGAGTTGCGGCGCATTGCTCTGCTGTGAGCACATGCGGGATCACTAAGTAGCCTTCACTACGCCAAAAATTGAGTTGTGACTCGCTGAGTACTGCAGCCGGATTTGAGTCTTCAACCTCTATTGAATTTAAATCATCGACTTCTGGCATTGTGAGCGAAAGCGTTAATCCATGGGAAATAGTGCTTAATTGCTGATTAATCCCAGCAATATCCGCGGCTGTCAGCTTGGCTATTTGCTGAATGTAAGTGACAAAAGCTGACTGATGATCGTTTTGGTATAAAGCTCTTAGACCCGGCTCTAGCCCTATTCCACAAAGATCCAGCAAGGTTTTATCTAAGTGCCATTCATTAGCCGGTTCTGTGAATGACTCTCCCCGTTTGCGCAGCTGTATCTTTTGCCAAAGCCGCTGCAAGTGATAAATGCCTAAGCAGCTCAGATCGTCACTCGACACCAGCACTGGTTTTTGCTCTATAACATCAAATACAAAATCAGGATGAGCTCCCTGCTCATACCGAAAACTGAGACTTGAAAGAGGCTTAAGCCAATGCTCGCGTCGATATCGAGGTAAGGTGAGTTGAGATTGGTTTTCGCTCAGCGTGGAATTACCATAGACTTGAATGGAAGTCGTGAACTTAAGCGTTACCGCACTCGGGCTGAAATCGGGGAGCAGTAAAGTACCAGCCAAGAAGCTACGATCTCCATCGGCAAGTAAGCGCGCAGTTTGCAGGTTGAGTGCAAACAAAGGCCCTAAATAATGCGTCTCCACAAAATCCTGCACAGTACGACACTCAAGCCAAGCGTCTAGTTCAATGTTTTGCGGAATCAGCACGCCGCCATCCGCAAGATACGCCTGTAAGTGGCTGAATATCTGGACTTGAGGCTCCTGTTGTAACAGATGCTTCATGGTTTCAGAGACTATCATATCGAACTTTACTGCAGCTTCTGGTTGCCAAACTGTGGCGTCGGCGCAGACATACGTTGCCACACGATCAGCTAAATCAAAGTGTTCAATAAGCTTAGTGACTTTATCTAACGAGGCAGGGTGAATGTCGAGCAAGGTGACTTGAATCTGACTGGCAGAAAACAGCGGCAGTAATGGTAATAACAACCAGGCAAAAGGTCCTGTACCCGCATACAAAATCTGTATTGGCCGTTGCGGATTTAGCGCCAACTTATCCTGTATGGCCTGATAAATGCCCTGAATAAACACTCGCCCACGCTCAGGATCTTCAGCACACTGCGCCGCAGTAGTGAGCGACACAGCTTTACCAAAAGGTGTAGTACTCGCCTCAGTATCCAAAAAATACTCGGGGTGCAATTCCACCGCGGTTATTTGGCATAACTGCTCCAATATGGGATCGATTAGCCGTTTAGACTCCCCTGCCGAGGTTGACAGCAATAGCGCGTTAGCAAACTGAGTTAACGCGACGACATCCAAACTCTGTTCTAACTCACGCTCTGAACTTTGCAGCATCGATTAACTCCCTTAACCAAGTATTCACTTCGCAATCAATCACTAAGTTGATCCGCGCATCCTGCCCTTGATTTTCAACCCAATGGACTTGGTCGGCATTGATATACCAAAGATCGCCAGCCTGCATAGGTACACGTTTATCGTCCACGTAAAAATTGAGTTGTTCATTCGTTTGCAGTGGCAAATGCAGTCTGGCCTCACCTTGCTCTAGGCAGAGCCCTTGATCTCTATGGGGTTTGATTTCAGCCCCCGCATGTAAGCGCATCAAACGCACGGATTTCACTGGGCAGGCTAGGGATTGCAGAAAACGGCATAATGCAGGGCTCGATTCGAGACTAGGCAGGTCATGCCAGTGATCCGGTGTAGAGATTGAGAAGGCTTGCAAGATAGGATGTGCTGTTTGATACTCAGCGGCGCAGCGCAAAGGCAACACATCCCAACCGCCCTGATCCCCTTGACGATAATCACGCTGATTTACGTGGGGTAGCCAGTCTTGCAGCAGCAAAGCATTCAGCTCTTGCTGTAAACTAAGGGAGTTTGGAACTTGAGCTAATAGGGCAAAAGAACAGATATCCATATCCAACCGCTTAATTTTCAGACTAAAAATAATTAGTCATCCAAGACTAGCACAAAGATGTAAGCATACAAGTTACGGGAATAATCATCATAGCGACCACTGAGAATTACCCTGATCATGCGTCAATCGCAGGCGTTGTTCATCATGCAAAGAATAGGAAATACCCAATGTTTAACTGGAAGACTATCGATACGGTTCTGCTCGACATGGACGGCACGCTATTGGATTTGCACTTCGATAATCATTTTTGGCTGAGTTTAGTGCCACAGGAATTAAGCAAGCAACGGGGTCTGAGCACGGACGAAGCGCAGCAGTTAGTTGTAAATGCCTATGAGAAAGTCGTCGGCACACTCGATTGGTACTGCCTCGATTATTGGCAGGAGCAGTTACAACTCGACATTATGGGTTTGCATCGCACTTTGGTGGATCGCATTCAGCTGCGCCAAGACAGTATGCCGTTTTTAGCGGCCTTAGCCTCTGCGGGTAAACAGCGCATTCTGGTGACCAATGCCCACCCTAAGAGTCTCGCCCTAAAGCTTGAACATACCGAACTAGCAACAGGGCTCGATGCCATGATTTCCAGCCACGAGACAGGTTACCCCAAGGAGCATCCGCAATTTTGGCTCACCTTATTTGAAAAGTTTCAACTTGAGCCAAGTCGCTGTCTCTTTATCGACGACAGCGAAGCCATACTCAAGGCCGCTAAACTTGCCGGCGTAGGTCATCAATTGGGGATTGCTAACCCAGACAGTAAAAAGCCAGTCAAAGTCTTTCAAGATTTCCCCGCGATTACCGACTATCACTCGCTACTCAATGATCTAACACGATAAAAAGACAATAAAAAAGGCACCTAAGGTGCCTTCGTTTTCATTCATAATGCAGATCTATCATCGCGCGCTGAAACAGCACTATAACCCAGGAATACGACCCTGATATACCACGGGAAAATAACCGTCGCTGCCGCGTTTGCCTAGCATACCCAGTGACTTACGCATATCTTCTGGTTGCTCAGCCGTTTCTTTAATCTTAGCGGCTACTTTGACCATATTGCCTTCGTCTAACTGCAAGGTGCCGACGATGCCGAGCTGGTTTTTGGCTTCATCTGTGGCTAATTGCGCTTTGCCGTCTACGCAACTCAGGCCGAGTTCGATATTGCCTAGTGGATAGTTGCCAAACTGGTTTTTAACATTGGTTTGATTCAAAAACAGCTTACCAGACAACTGCTCGCACCAAGGTTTACCTTGCTCTAACGTCTCGACTAATAGGCTAACTTCACCGGATATTTCGGTTTTAAAGGGCAGTTTTGCATTGCCGAGTAAAAAGCTATCTGGCGCTTCGAAACGTAACCCCTGCGCACTTAAGCCGCCCATGGACCAAGAGATTAATCCTTTAGCGCTAACCGGCGTTGCACGGCTGCCCACTTGAAAATCAACTTTCACTTTACCTAACAACAAGGCCCAAGGGCTGAGATCCCAACGCACTTGTTCTAACTGGCGTTGCGGCATACTTAAGGTTTCTATGCTGCCAGACCAAATACTGCCGCTCACACCCGAAACACTGATATTTGCAGGTAATGGCGCTAACGCTATCGCAATCTTAGCGGGAAATAGAACGACTAAAAATACTAAATAAATCAGTACGCCTATGATGACTTTTTTTATCAAACTCACAGCTACACCTTAATTTATTGCGACAGTTGGATACGTCTAACTTTGACATAGCCAGGGGCATCGGCCTCTGCCAAATCAACACTTTCGAGTGAAAGTCCTTTTTTCTGCACTAACTCACTCAAATAACCTAACAAGGCATCAAAAGGAACATCGTCCATCCACACTTGGATCTTATCGCCTTGGGGCTGCATACGAGTAATCACTAACCCATAACTGCCCGCAGTTTGGTTAACCACTGAGCTTAAACTGCCCGACATAGTCGGTTTAGCACCGTTCTGCTTCAAACCCGCAATTTTATTCGCCGTTTGTTTTACATAGTTCAACGTCTGTTGCTGTGCAGTAAGGTTACGTAATGCATCGGCCTCGGCAGTGGCGATTGGTGTCCAAACACCCCAATAAAAAATACCTATGACTAAGAATACCGAACCAAAACCGACTAACTGCTGCTCGCGCGATGCGAGCCCTTGCCACCAAGTCCGCAAATTATCCATCTTATTTGCTCCTCAAGGTTAAGGTACTGGTGACTTGATCTTCACCGCTATTCATAGTGCCGCCGTCGAGTTGGAAACGACGTCCAACGATCTCTTTAAACTTCTCGATTTGCGCGTAGTTTTTCGCACTCACTTGCATGCGGATCTCGTTACGCGCGCTTTCGAATCTTAGGCTATTAGGTTTAAGTTCAGGCACTTGCTTAAAAGCATCCTGTAACCCATCGAGCATGGCAAAAAACTCGGCACCAGTGCCCTGTCCTTGCAATGCGCGTAATTGACTTTCCATCTGCGAACGCAGGTTAACAATGCGCGAATTTCCCGGCACCAGCTGCTGATAAATGGATTCGCTCTGGGCTTTAAGATCGGCAATCTGACCATTGACTTGATGTATGGTCAGCCCTTTATTCACCAAGGCCAGCACACAAGCGATGGCGATAACGATGGCAGCACTCTTCCACATCATCAACTGCTTGCTGTATTCGCGCTTAGGCGTGTAAACGCCGCCCAGTAAGTTCACTGGCGCATGCAAAATACCGCGGGCTAACACTAACATAGGCAGCTCGAGTGATTGTGGCTTAAGCTCAACACCTTCGAGTTGCATGTCGGTATAACTGGCGACAGACACTTCGCCCTGTGCGGGCCTAAGTTGTTCCAGCGCAATCGGTAACCAAGGCAAAGGTAAACTCTGGCCCGTGGCTAATCCGGTACGCAGTAATAGTTCATTACCAAAATTCATTGCCGCCCATTGGCACTCTTGCAATGGTAAGGCTAAGCAGTCGGGTACGATGCGCTTCACTTTTAAACCCGCCTCGGTCAAACAACTCAGCCAAGTCTGCATTTGCTCATGGGCCACGGCCACCACGCTTAAGGCATCACCATCACGCGGGCCGACGGTAAAATGCATGGCATCGACATCATCAGCTAGAGCTTCTTCGAGCATAAAGGGCAAGGCTTTCAAGGCTTGGCGTTGGCCTTTTTCGGGCAAATGCACGCTAGTGAGTGTCATTGCCGCGGCGGGCACTAACACATCGACGGGACGATTACCCGCACGCTCAGTTAAGGTCGACAAACCTTGGGCATTGGCGAGCTCGCCAGAGGCGATAATTTCCTGTTCTTGCTCAGACCAAACGAGCCAAGAGCATGCTTGCTCTGCTGTCCTGCCTAAGCGAATAAATAGCCGTTCACTCACAGTTTTTCTCCACCAGTCCCAGTCAAGAAAGCGTGACTGAGCTCGTTGCTATTATTTTTGGCCACCAACATCAAACCCTGACGGGTGAGCACTGCCATTATTTTTGGCCACCAAACTGACGGGTGAGCACTTCCATTTTGTTGCCGCCGCCCTTTTTGAGCACGCTTTCCATTCTAAACACAGCGTTATCGACTTTCGCCCCCGAGGCCAACAGAAAATATTGGCTATCGATGACAAAACTCGACTTCATGGCACCTTCCCACTTGATCGAGCCCATAGATGAGCTTTCATAAAAATCTTCGATTTTGGCAAAGCCATCGCCGGGGCGTTGGTTGATAATGCTTTCTGCTTCGCCGACCGAAATCTGATTATCGAGCATGCCAGCTAACAGTGCCGCTTGCTCAACTTCCACAGTATTGACGTTAAGCAATTGCCTGTCATTGCCAGGGATCACACAAACATAGGGCAAGAGTTTCAAATAGATATCTTGTGTGTATCCCATCACCGCACGTAACTCACTGCGATGATTCATCAGCGTATTGGCCGCACGGTAAGGCACATTTCGCGATTCATATTCAGCATCTTCGGCGCCGTAGGGGCTGGCCGTCATGTCTTCGTCGATATAATCCTTTAAGGTCTGAGTCAGGCGATCCGCACTAAAGTCGTCCATCCCTAAACTCACCAACAAGGCCTTATATTGCTTCGCCGCCAAGGGCAGCTTAGGTTGACCATTTTCCACCTCTTTCGTGGTCGCGGATAAGGCATTTAAGTTAAAACAGGCACGCATATCGGTGATCTTGCCCGCGATTTCACCATATTCAGCAGGAAACACCACATCGGCCATGGCCCAATATTGTTGCCTGTGGACTCGACCTTCAGAGTCATCTAAATCTTGTTTTAAAATCTTCTTCGCCAGTTCTTCGGCGGAAATTGCATACCAATAAGCTTGATCGTACTGGGCCAAGTTTAAGGTTCGGCGCATAGATAACTGATTACGGCCAGTGATGTTTGTCGCGATGATCACCACCATAGCCACAATCAAGAGCACGACGATCAGTGCAACGCCGCGCTGTTTAGACCGAGATTGGGTTCTCATTCGCGGCCCTCTGCATCAGGATCACCGTCTCCGGTATCGCCAGAATCAGGGTCACCAGAACCATTGCCTGTACCACTACCATCGTCGTTTTTATCTTTGTTAGCATCGTCCGGATTTTCGTCTTTATTATCATCATCCTTAGACTTTTCAGGTGCTGCAGCACCTAGCGGCAGCAAGAACTTACGTTGGATCTTGCCCAAGCCTTCAATCTCAATTTCCATGGCGATCGCTTTAGGCAACTTAGTCGCCTCGACTTTGCGCTCCCACTTGTCATCCATAAAGAAGGAATATTCCACCGACAATACTTTATCTATGACCACTGTCTTAATCGGCTCGGCACCAAATTCAGGCTCAGGATAAGGAAAATACCAACGCTCCAGTCGCCCTTCGTGCACCACATACGCCACAGACTGTAAGCTGCCCCGCGGTAATAAACCGTCGGGATTTAACCAACCTAAACGGTAAAACACTAAGGCTTCTGATTCCGAGTCTAAGATATCATTGCCCGTTTGGAAGACGGTCGAACCTCGACCCCCTTCGAGTAATCTGGGTGTACGCGCCACCATTTGGGCGAGATCACGCTCAATCGCACCAAAGCCTTGCTGCAGGGCTTTAAGCCGAGTAGAGAAAGTGCGCGTCACTTCATCGTTAGTCAGCACAGTGCTGAGCACGGCATTAGAAGCCAAACCTATCATGGCGAAAATCGCGATGGCGATCAGCATTTCTAGCAGGGTAAATCCCCGCTGCACACTAGTCAGTTTTAAGGACATAACTGCTCACTTGTGCTGCAATACGCTGATATCGTTCGTCTTCACTCACGCTTATGCGGATCATACGAAAATTATCGTCCGTGGTTTTCACCACTTCCTTACGCCAATACCAATCCTTTCCTGCAAGTTCGACTTGGCCTTCTTTTTTACCGATTTCAGGAAACTGCGGCTCGAGTCTGGCATCGACCATCTGATTATCGGCCACCCACTGTGCCAAAGTGCGCGATTCCAGAATCGGCATGTTGGCCATCTGCTCGCCCAAACTTTTAGTGATGGACACAGCCGCAATCGAAAACACGGCAAGTGCCACAATCACTTCGAGTAACGTCATGCCCTTAGCGCGTTTCATCGGGACGCCCTATGGTTAATCTGCCCAGCGCATCGCCGACCACTAACGCTTCGGCCTGCTGACCTTTGTCAGTTTTGGCGATAAACGTCAGCTCAAAAGCGCTCATTTCACCGCTCGGGAATAGCATGACCTGTGGCTCAGGATGTTTCTTCTTGTCATCGGCAGAGGGCTCAATCAGTGGTTCTTCAAACCAAGAATCGTCTTCTTCATCGTCTTGTACCAAAGGCAAACCATCGAGCACTAAGTTCATCACGACACCCGGCTCCATCTGCTTTTCAGACAAGAGCCTGTCTTTATCCAAAGGCTCCCACTTACCGTCTTTATAAAAAACAAACTGATAACTGGTTTTCTCAATCACAATACCAATAAATTGGCCACTCAAAACGGTCTCATCGAGCACCATTTCAGTGGCAGCGATAAACTGCCGCGCCGTTCTATCTAAGGCCTGTTGTGGGCCCGAGTTACCGATAGACATAGTCACGGCCGCTGCCGTGAGTCCCATCAACAAGATCACTAGCATCACCTCCATTAAGGTGAAACCAGCGTGGCGCAGCTTTAGCATCTTATTGGAAATTCTGTAAATTCCAGTTACCGATGTCATCTTCGGTACCTGGTTGACCATCTGGGCCTGCTGTGAATATATCTAGCTTGCCGTTTTCGCCAGGGCTTAACAGCAAGTACTTATTGCGCCATGGATCTTCTGGCAGACGTTTTACATAACCATCTTCACGGTAATTACGTGGCTCAGGCGAAATCGTTGGCTTTTGCACTAAGGCTTCTAAACCTTGCTCGGTCGTTGGGTAGATGCCGTTATCTAACTTGTACATATCTAAGGCATTTTCGAGTGCAACTATGTCAGATACCGCTTTTTGTTGGTCAGCTTTATCTTTGTTACCCATTAAGTTAGGCACCACCATAGAGGCTAAAATCCCTAAAATAACAATAACTACCATCACTTCGAGTAAGGTAAAACCTTGATGTTTCTTGTTCATTTGCATCGACTACTTCTCCTAAAAAATCCTATGCCAATCGACTTGGTCATAATCCATAAATTCAAAAATTAACCGCTAATCAAGTTATTCAAGGCTAAGATTGGCTGTAAAATCGCCATCACGATAAACAGCACCACACACGCCATACTCACCACCAGCATAGGTTCAAATACCCCCAGTGCTATGTTGACGTTACCCTCGAATTCCCTGTCTTGGTTATCGGCGGCGCGTTCTAACATTTGCTCAAGCTGACCACTCTTTTCGCCCGAGGCAATCATGTATAACATCATTGCCGGAAACAACTTAGTATTAGTCAATGCCGCACCTAGGCTAGTTCCTTCGCGAACCCGCGCAGTCGCATCATCCACTGCAGCCCGCACTCGCACATTCTGCAATACTTCACTGGCGATACGCATACCGTCGAGCAAAGGCACAGAGCTTGCGGATAAGATACTTAAGGTCCGTGCAAAACGTGCCGTATTTAAGCCCTTACTCACGCGGCCCACAACCGGCATACTCAATAAAAAATTGTCGTACTTCATTCGAAACGCAGGCGACTTTAACATGCGGCGAAAGAGTGCGAACAGCATCACTAGGGCGATAACGACAAACACACCATAGTTTTGTACAAAGTCAGAGGCCGAAATCAAGAAGCGTGTCGAAGCCGGTAACTCGGCGCCCATGTGTTCAAACTGTCCAACCACTTTTGGCACCACCGCCGCCAGCAGGATGGAAATCACCCCAATCGCTACTGTGGTCAATACCGCAGGATAAATCATGGCTTGAGTCAGCTTAGATTTAAGCTGTTGGCGTCGCTCGGTATAATCCGCCAACCGATTAAGCACTACTTCTAAATGACCGGATTTTTCACCCGAGGCCACCATAGCACGGTATAAATCATCGAAAATATGCGGAAATTCGGCCAAGGAATCGGCCAGACTGTAACCTTCAACCACCCGCGAACGTACCGCCATGATCATACTCGCAAGGCGATCTTTCTCGCATTGCTGACCAACGGCTTTAAGGGATTCTTCAATCGGTAAACCCGCGGCCACTAAGGTCGCGATTTGACGTGTGATCAAGGCTAATTCAGCGACCGAGATACCCCGTTTGAAAAACGAAAAGCTGCTGCTCTTAGCTTTGGCTTCTTTTTCGGAAACAGGCAGAATTTCCAAGGGCATCATGCGCTGATCGCGCAACTGGCTACGGGCGTGTCTGGCGGTATCCGCCTCGATTACGCCCTTAAGCTGCTTTCCCTTGGCATCCAGTGCCTTATATTCAAATGCTGGCATAAATTACTCCTCGCGAGTCACACGTAGCACTTCTTCGAGAGTGGTGATGCCCGCGAGCACTTTGCTCATGCCATCGTGACGAATGCTCGGCACAAACTGACGGATATACTTTTCGATAGCTAACTCACCGCGGCCGCCATGGATCAATTCGCGGACATTGTCGTCAACCAGCAATAACTCATGAATACCCGTTCGACCACGGTAGCCATTGTTACCACAGGATTTACAGCCATTGGCACGGAAAATACGTCTATCGTCATCGGCTGCTATGCCCAGTAACTCACGCTCACGTGCATCGGGCACGTGCTCGATTTTACATTTTGGACAAAGGGTACGGATCAAACGTTGCGCCAACACACCGAGCAAACTCGATGATACGAGGAATGGCTCAACGCCCATGTCTTGCAAACGCGTAATCGCGCCAGACGCTGTGTTGGTATGCAGGGTTGAAATTACCATGTGACCAGTGAGTGATGCTTGCACCGCAATTTGCGCGGTTTCGAGGTCACGGATCTCACCTATCATCACCACATCGGGATCTTGACGCAAAATTGCGCGCAGACCTCGGGCAAAGGTCATGTCAGCCTTAGTGTTAACTTGGGTTTGACCGATACCGTCTAGCTCGTATTCAATTGGGTCTTCCACGGTAAGAATGTTGGTGTCTTTTGAGTTGATCTCAGTCAGACCCGCATACAAGGTGGTACTTTTACCTGAACCCGTTGGGCCAGTGACCAGAATGATGCCGTGGGGGCGACGAATAAGATCTTCAAACTTAACCCGAATACCGTCGGTCATCCCCAATTGTTCTAAATCGAGGTTACCGGTATTTTTATCCAGTAGACGTAGCACGACGCGCTCGCCATGGCTCGATGGCATGGTCGATACCCGCACATCCACCGCTCGACCTGCGATACGCAGTGAAATACGGCCATCCTGTGGCACACGTTTTTCGGCGATATCGAGGCGCGCCATCACCTTAATCCGCGACACTAATAGCGACGACAACTTACGGTTTGGCTTGAGGACTTCCTTGAGCACACCATCGATGCGGAAACGCACCACCAGCTGTTTCTCGTAGGTTTCGATGTGGATATCCGACGCTTCTTCTTTAATCGCTTCAGATAACAAGGCATTAATCAGTTTGATGATAGGCGCGTCATCGTCACCTTCGAGCAAGTCTTCGGTCTGCGGCAGCTCTTCGGCAAGGGTGAATAAATCCATCTCGTTGCCGATGTCTTCCATCAACTGCTGCGCTTCAGACGAGTTCGCCTGATAGGCTTGAGTAAGTTTGGCCTCAAACTTCGCGACTTCGAGCTTAACCAAAGGCAAATCGACACCCGAATAACGCCGTGCTTCGAGCATGGCCGTTAACGGTGTTTTGCTGGTATAAAATAAGCTCAACTCGCCCGTTTCACCCGGCGCAAGCACCACATCGTGGCGATGGGCAAAGGCAAAGGGTAAACGCTCTTTACTGCTCGAACGAAACACCTCATCACCTTCAGCTTCCAGACCTAGCTCATTGGAGACTTGGCTGAGGTCATCGACTTGGGATAATTGTATTTCACTCATTGGTTTTATCTTTATTCTTGTTTTCTTCCAGTGACTTTAAGGTCGGATCCGTTTGGCGCATCTGGGCATCTAAACCTTTGCCTTCTTTATAACGCTCTAAAATCGCGTTAACTTCTGGCGGTAAATACTCTGATTGATTCCATTCTTCCAACACAGGCACTTTAGTATTTGGCATTAAGTTGACGCCACGTTCTTGCTGCTCAAGTTGTAATGCTCTGAAATAGTTATATTTGCGCCCAGCAATTCCTTCCATTGTGATGCCATCACGGATAATGGTTGGTTTGATGAAGATCATCAGGTTTTTCTTGGTCTTTTTGCTCGAAGAAGATTTAAACAAGTGGCCAATGATGGGGATATCACCCAAGAAAGGTACTTTTTGTATGCTTTCTTGCACTTCTTCGTTGATCAAACCACCCAGAACCACGATTTGACCTGAGTCAGCCATAACAGTGGTGGTTAAACGGCGAGTCGCAAAGGAAATATCCACACCAGTGTTACCGTTAACCCCTGACACTTCCTGTTCAATCGTCAGCTTAACCGCATTACCTTCGTTGATCTGTGGCACCACTTTCAGCTTAACACCAACCTCTTTACGTTCTACAGTTTGGAATGGGTTACTGTTACTCGAACTGGCGGTAGAGCCCGTCAGAATAGGCACTTCATCACCGACGATGAAAGACGCTTCTTGGTTATCTAAGGTGGTAATTGACGGTGTCGCCAGTACGTTTGAGTTTGTGTCACTCGACACGGCTTGGATCAGCGCGCCAAAGTCACCCATGGCCACACCCCATGCCATACCGTTCACTTTACCTAAAGCTTGGGCAAGTAGCGTCACATCGCCCTTCGTACTCGGGTTTTGACCTATCACCTGACCAGTACTCGGGTTAGTGATGAATGTGCCTTCTTTATCTTGTGCCTGCCATACACCAGCGCCAATCTCACCTATGGTTGGGCCTAAGTTATTAAACTGAGTACCGCCACCCGCTTGCGCAGCCCATTGCACCCCAAAACCAACGTTATCGCCTTCAGCAACTTCGACAATGATCGCTTCGACTAACACTTGAGCACGACGAATATCGAGCTGATTAATCACGCTCTCGATAGTCCGCATTTGATCGGGTTCGGCACTGATCACTAAAGCGTTGGTCTCAGCATGGGCCATAATATTGATTTCATTGCGGCGTTTACCACCTGCAGCTTGAGCGCTTGGATCTTTTTCGCCCTCTAATTTCTGGGCAAAACCTGTCAGCACTTCAACTAAATCTTCTGCTTTGGCATAACGTAAGTAACGCACCTTAGTGTTGCCTGTGCTGGCTTGCTCGGCATCAAGACGATGAATAAGCTCAACCACACGTTGGCGGCTCTTTTCGTCGCCGCTAACAACCACAGCGTTGATACGTTCGTCAGCAACCACTTTCGGCGCTTGGCCAGGCATTTGAGATTGGTTAGCCGTGGCGCGATAAAGGGTATCGATAATTCGTACCATTTCACCGGCGGAGGCGAACTCTAACGGCACCACTTGTACTGAGGTGTCGCCCTGCTTATCTACGCGGCGGACAATTTCAACTAACTTGTTCACCACAGCAGCACGACCAGACAACATCAAAACGTTGGAGGGATCGTAGTTCACTACGTTACCGCCACCCGCGTTATCATTTAATTGGCGTAACAGCGGAGCTAATTGCTTGGCCTCAGTGTTATACAGCGCCACGATACGCGTGACCATCTCATCGCCTATCCCAGGTTCTGCATCGTTAGCCACTCGGATTGCTGCAGTTTTGGCGTCTTTGTCTTTGATGACTTTGATGACGTTATTTTCCATCTCGACGATGGCATAACCGTAGACTTGTAAGACGTTGAGGAAAAACTGGTAATACTGTTCATCGTTAAGCAGATCATAACTGCGAACGTTGATTTTGCCGCGGATCGTCGGGTCGACTATGATGGTCTTGTTCAAGTTTTTACCAACTATGTTGATAAACTCTTGAATATCCGTGCCCTTAAAGTTGGCCGCATACTGTTCAGACCAAGCGAATTGGGAGGAGAACATGGCTGCACCCGCAACAATCCCTGCAATCAGCTTGCGTCGAATCCTTTTGTTATTCATTCTTTTTCTTTCCTCTAACGCGTGTTATTGCGGCAAACTAAACATGATTTCAACCAATTGTCCTTCCCGTTCAACCATAATTGATACTTCGGTTAACTCGGATAATTGGCTCATCATTTCTAACGCCTGACTCATTACGGTCAAGTCGTATCCATTAATCGATTTGGCTAAATCATTGGCTTTAAAACCCGCCTGCTTGAACAAATTGGCGTCTTTACCCGGATTCAAACGATAACCTGCCACTGAATCACCCTGTCTCACGGGTGAAATGGCAATGTAATCGGTGATCTTACTGGGGTCGGCTAACAATTCGGTGCGTGATTCGGCGAGTTCTTGGGAAATATCGGCATTGTTACGTTGATCAACACGGCTCACTGCCGAGCCAGCCTTATGACTCTTAGCTTGTTGTAGCTGCTGATTGGCTGGGCTTTGGCTGGTATACACTAAGCCATCGAGCATTAAGGTCTCGTAACGGCCAGCGTTAGTGATGATGATACGGTCGGCATAGACTTCTTTGAGTGATGCAGATGTGCCCTTGATTTTATCGCCGAGGCTGTAAGTATCTTGGCTGCCGTTTGACTCAATAATTGCGAGGCCTTTTTGGTCCGCTGTCGATGCGACAACCCCAGTCAGCTGAATAGAGAGTGTGGTCTTAGGTGCGTCAGTCACAGTCTCGACTGCTTCGACTTTAGGTTTATCAGATGTAGCATCCGCCTTACCAAAGAGTCCAAGCTGCTGCAGACCTGCGAGATCAACCTGACCGGCACCTTTGCCATTCACGCTTACGGGCGTTGGTGACCAAGCACTGACTGATGAGCTAGTAGGCACTAATTTCCATGTAATTTGCGCAGCTAACAACATGATCACAATAAAGCCCAACCAGAAGACGATCCGGCTTAGGGATTTATGGGGCATGCCAATGGCTTTTGCGATAACTTTATCTAATAAATCCATATTTTATGTGGACCCTCGATACAGGTCTCTGTTCTGATTATAATAATTAGGCAATAACCGCCTCATGCTAACCTAGGCTGCATTTGGCAACAAGCCCTTAACAGCATTCAAATTGGCGAAAATAGGCCAATTATGCTAACTTTGCCCGCCACAAAAGGGTGTGAAGCACGCCACCCTTTAACATAATAGAAATGCACTTCACGCATTTTCTTGCTCGGCATGTGAACTCATCGATCTTTTAGCTGGAGACACTATGACTCAAGGTCAAAGCGACAAAACAGACATTCGACTCGATAAGTGGCTTTGGGCTGCACGTTTCTATAAAACCCGTGCCATCGCCAAAGAAATGATTAACGGCGGCAAAGTACATTACAACGGCCAGCGCGCCAAATCTAGTAGGAATGCCGAGATAGGCGCCGTCCTTAAGATACGCCAAGGATATGACGATAAAGAGATCGTCATAAAAAAATTATCGCAATTACGCCAAAGTGGTGCGATTGCACAAGAATTGTACGAAGAAACCGCGACTAGTCTGGCTAAACGGGCCATTAATGCTGAGCAACGACGTCTCAACATGCTCAATAACCCGATACCCGATCAGAAACCAGATAAAAAGCAACGACGCCAGCTCATGCGCTTTAAAGACCTTTAACAGTGAGATACACGATGAACCAAGATACTTTACACCGCTACTTGTTCGACAATGCCGATGTACGTGGTGAACTGGTGCAGTTACAAGACAGCTATCAACAAGTGATCAGCGCCCAAGAATATCCAGCCGTACTGCAAGTATTACTGGGTGAATTAATGGCGGCCACCTCACTATTAACGGCGACATTGAAATTTAGCGGCGATATCAGCGTACAGTTACAGGGCAATGGTCCTGTTTCTTTAGCGGTGATCAACGGTAACAATCTACAAGAGTTACGCGGTGTGGCTCGCTGGAATGCAGAACTGGCCGATGATGCCAGCCTTACCGATCTTTTCGGTCAGGGCTATATGGTCATCACCTTAACACCCGACGAAGGTGAACGCTACCAAGGTGTGGTCGCACTCGACAAGCCAACGCTAGCGGCCTGTGTTGAAGAATACTTCAATCAATCTGAACAGTTACCAACAGGCATTTGGTTATTTGCCGACGGCAAACAAGCGGCGGGCATGTTCCTACAAATTCTGCCAAGCAAAGAAGATCACAACCCAGACTTCGAACACTTGAGCCAACTGACGTCGACTATCAAGGCCGAAGAGCTGTTCACACTCGACGCTGAAAGCGTGTTACATCGCCTATATCATCAGGAAGAAGTGCGCCTATTCGATCCTATCGATGTGAGCTTTAAGTGCACTTGCTCCCATGAACGCAGTGCCGGCGCGATCAAGACCTTAGATCAAGCGGAAATCGAAGCCATTCTCGCCGAAGACGGCAAGATCGAAATGGGCTGCGAATATTGCCACGCAAAATACATTTTTGATGCCATAGACGTAGCGGCATTATTTGCGAACGGTCAGACGTCAACGACCCAGCAATAATCGGTTAACCGGTTCATCAAAGCTAAACAATATGGGCGCCCGATTCGGCGCCCATTTTTTATTCATCCCCACAATCCCCTCACACATTGCACTCGGCTTAGGCTACAATCGCCTCACTTTATTACCTAGCAAAGCTTAGGTAATAAATAAAATAAAATCGGCAGACGATCGATAACAAAAATAACCTTACAAATCAAATGGAGACCTCACTATGGCGGATGGATTAAACCGCGTTCACTTTAACCCCTCAACAGCACAACTTGTCGAATTTGCCCTGCTACGCGGCGAAGGTGAATTGACAGCCAATGGCGCATTAGTCGCTAAAACAGGCGCTCGCAGTGGTCGCTCACCCGGCGATCGTTTTATCGTCAGAGAACCCAGTTCAGAAGCAGACATTGAATGGGGCCCAGTCAATCAAGCTTTCGACCCTGGTGCTTTTGAAGGTTTATGGGCACGGGTTGAAGCTTACCTAGCCGATAAAGAACTGTTTGTCTCTGATCTCGAAGTCGGTGCCGATACAGAGCATTACCAGCCAGTACGTGTGACCACGCAATACGCTTGGCACCAACTGTTCGCCCGCAATCTATTTATCATTCCTGAAGAATTTAATCGTAAAGACAAACCAGTGTGGCAGATCATCAATGCCCCTGACTTTGTTTGCGATCCAGCGCGTGATGGCACTAACTCAGATGCGACCGTGATTTTAAACTTCGCCGAACGCAAAGTGCTGCTCGCTGGCCTGAAATACGCTGGCGAAATGAAAAAGTCTATGTTCTCAGTGCAGAACTTCCTACTGCCAGCCCAAGGCGTGCTACCTATGCACTGCTCGGCCAACGTAGGTAAAGATGGCGACACTACGCTATTTTTCGGTTTATCTGGCACAGGTAAAACCACACTCTCTGCCGATCCAAAACGCTTCCTGATCGGTGACGATGAACACGGCTGGGCACCCGGCGGCGTATTCAATATCGAAGGCGGTTGCTACGCCAAATGTATCGATTTAAGCCAGAAGAATGAACCTGTTATTTGGGATGCGATTCGTTTCGGTACTGTGCTCGAAAACGTGGTAATGGACGAACACCGCGTACCCAACTATAAAGACAGCAGCCTAACGGAAAACACCCGCGCAGCCTATCCGCTGGAGCACATCGCCCAACGTAAAGAAGACAACTGCGGCGCCGAGCCACATGCCGTTGTGTTCTTAACCTGCGACGTGTCTGGCGTATTACCACCGGTTTCTATCCTGACCAAAGAACAAGCGGCATACCACTTCTTGTCTGGCTACACCGCTAAAGTGGGTTCGACTGAAATCGGCTCAACCTCAGCGATCCAATCGACCTTCTCAACGTGCTTCGGAGCACCTTTCTTCCCACGCCCTGCTGGCGTGTACGCTGAACTGTTGATGAAGCGCATTGAGTCCTTCGGTAGCCAAGTGTACTTAGTCAACACTGGCTGGACTGGCGGTCCACACGGTGTGGGTAAACGTTTTGACATCCCCACCACTCGCGCCATCGTCGATGCGATTGTCAGCGGTGAATTAAAAGATGTTGAAACCGTCCACTTAGACACATTGAACCTCGCCGTTCCTGTGGCAGTAAGTGGTGTAGACAGCAATTTACTCAACCCAATCAACACTTGGGGCGATAAAGCGCTATACGCCGAATATGCCCAGAAGCTGGCCGAAGCTTTCACTAAAAACTTCGCTAAATATCAAGTGTCAGACGCTATCCGCAACGCTGGTCCAAAGGCATAAGCGCTTAGCATTAAGCCATAGCCTTACTTGTAAAAAAGCGCCGACCCAGCAATGAGTCGGCGCTTTTTATTGTCGTGCCAAAGGCAAATACTTATTCTTGATGCTATTAAGATCCCACAGAGTCAATGCTGCACGACCATTTAAAGCTCAGCGACTCCCTCATTAAAGATGGATGGACGCTTAATATCTCCCAACGGCATCATTGCGACGGCAACTATATTGGTGGGCATCCGAATTAAATTTATATAGCAGATGTTGCAACAGCCCCAAAAATCACAATTCATCAATCTGGCAACTAAAATCGCACCATTAAATAAACTTTATTCATTTTTAAGCCAATAAATTTAAGTATTATTCATTTAATGTTGGCGTGATTTAGAATTTGGTTATTTTGAAACCAAGGTTGGTGATGTTTCACAATCCCCTGCTATGCAATTGTGGTACTTTAGCCGGACAAAAAAAGTGTCGGGCATTGGCTTTTAGCCTAGAGTAGGCCTTAATCACTAAGGTTTACGGCGTCTAGATTCAAATCGCCTATATGACACAAAATGCTGCGGCAACTGGGGAGTTTCGCAAGAATGAAGAGCAAGAGTTTATTAGGCAATATTGGTGTACAAGTGGTTATTGCCATGATTATCGGCGCGCTAGTCGGTTTTATCATGGGCGAAAGTGCAAGCGTGTTTGCACCACTCGGAACCATTTTTATCCATTTAATCAAAATGCTAGTGATACCACTGGTGTTAGTTTCTATCATCAGCGGCGCAGCAAGCTTAGGCGATAGCCCATCGGCAGGTAAGATAGGCATTGGCACTTTTGGCTTCTTTATCGTGACATCAGGCATCGCCGTAGTACTGGCGTTGGTGATGGGCAATCTGTTCCAACCGGGCGCGGGGGTTGATTTCACTGCCCATAGCAGCCCAGATTTGATGGAAGTGACTAAGGAACACGGCGCATTGCCAGGGGTTATGGATACCTTTATCGGCATGATCCCAACCAATGTGTTCGAATCGCTGAACGGCGGTAACATCTTACAAATCTTAGTCTTTAGTATCTTCTTCGGTATCGCGCTGACTAAGGTTAAAGGCGATGGCGCTAAGCCAATTTTAGCCGCACTCAACACTGTTGTTGACGCCTTTGTATGGATGATCAACTGCGTGATGGTGATTGCGCCTATCGGTGTATTTGGTTTGATGGCCGATTCTGTCGGCACCTTCGGTTTCGATGCCTTAGAAGTCGTATTTAAGTTATTCGCAGTGTTTGTGGCCGCAATTCTGATCTACGGTTTTATCTTCTTCCCATTGGTGGTGCAGCTCTTCTCAAGAGTGTCGGCGCGCCAGTTTATTTCGGCAATGAAGAAACCACAGGTGATGGCGTTATCGACCGCCTCGTCAATGGCGACGCTGCCGGTGAATATGGAAACCTGCGAAGAAGATCTTAAAGTCTCTAAAGCAACCACTGCCTTCGTGCTGCCGTTAGGCGCCACGATCAATATGAGCGGTAACGCGATTTATTATGGTTTAGTGGCCATGTTCTTCGCTCAAATGTATAACGTCGATTTGTCGATGACAGCCTATGCAGCCATCATCTTCACCTCAACCTTAGGCGCAATTGGCCAAGCGGGTGTGCCCGGTCCGTCTTTCTTAGTGGTGGCTGTGTTGTTAGCGGCTGGCATCCCTATCGATGGCTTACCTTTGCTGTTTGCCTTAGACAGAGTGTTTGACATGATCCGCACCGCACTTAATATTACTGGCGATGCGGCTTGTGCCTTGATCATGGATAAATACACAGAAGTTGACGTTAAAGCGGATAGCGAGCGCAGCTTAAGCTAGCGAAACAGTCACTCAAGGCTTCAAATATCGGCTTGAATAGGCAAGGCTTATTCAAGCTTTTTTATGCCCGATGTTGGATATACCGAACTCTATCCTACTGATTTATTATCACTTAATTGAAATTAATGTGATCTTGGCGGCGCCTTGGACTAAGCTCAAACGGCGCGGCCTCGCAATTCGTATTTCTTTATCTGCCAAGCCACACGGGCGCGACGTCTTTCTGCGATAATGGCTTGGCTATCATCAGCCCAAAGGAGTGTTGCATTATGTCCGTCTTTGCCCCTGCAAGCCCTTTTGCCGACTTTATCTATCGCCATTTCCGCGCCATTCATGCCCTTAAACTTGGCCTCGCCTTGCTGATTGCCGTCACCATTAATGCCATTTGGTCGCCGCCACATTTTATTTGGAGCATGGTGACGATCGTGATCATTATGATGAGCCTGCCACAGGTGGGTGGTGCGATTGAAAAGTCCCTGCAACGGGCGGTAGGCACTTGTTTAGGTTCTGCTTATGGCGTGATGTTAGTCGCCACTATCGACAGTTATTGGCTGATTATGGGGCTACTGATCTTAGCCGTCAGCTTGATTTGTTTTATCTCAGCGGGACGCTACAGCTACGCCTATCTCGTGGCAGGATTTACCATCATCATAGTGGTCGGCGATGCAAATCACGACACCTCCGAGGCACTGTGGCGCACGGCCAATATACTTTCTGGCTGCGTGATCGCTATTTTGGTCTCGCTGTTTATTTTCCCGATCAAAGCCAAACAAGATTGGCGCTCTCAACTCATTCATGCCATCGACAATATGGCCGAAGTACTCGCCCAGCATCTTAAAGCGCCCGCTAATCACGACCTCGATTTTCGCGCTAAACTCGAAGCCGCAATGAAAGCCGTACTCACCCAGAAGAAGCTGTTTTTCTCCTTAGAATGGGAAAGTAAAACCCTCAAAAAACACAAAGTACTGCTGTCGCAACTTGCTAATAAACAAGTGCGCCTAATCACCTTGCTCGAACTCTTGCCCTCAACCCGCTGGCAGGAAGAAGACAAAGACGCCTATCTGCAGATTAATGCGGTTGCCTCTGAGCTCGCCTTCTATTTACAACAGCTTGCAGAGTTTGTGGCGGGTAAAGCCCAACAATTACCGACCTTGCCAGAATGCTTAGAACAAGAGTTACAACACAGACTCCAGCTTGCGCTAGCCTCAGCCCCTATAACATCGACAATCGAGACATCAACAACCACGGCATCAACAACCGATTCAAATGCCGCCGCAACCGACGGCGAAGTCCCGCAGGGATTTGCGCTCACAGGATATAGCTGGCTTATTTATCAGCTCGCCATTGCCGTCGAAGCGCTTTACGAAGACATCGCCATTATCGAAATTGCCTATAACAAGCAGCCCGCATCGCAGATAACGTCCGGCAAAGCGGATTAGCCTGTTATGTCATTCAGGGTTTTATACCAATCGTATTAACCCTCCGCCTGAATGCCAGATAAACCCTTGACCGCCCTTGCGTTAACGGGGCGTTTAATGAAAAGATACCGTCCTAATAAAAATTAGATATATGGACTCTTTTCATGCGCTTATTTTCCCTCTCCGTTATCGCCATTGCCTGCCTTTCTGCGGGCAGTCTCTACTCAGTCGATGCTGTTGCCAACGATGCAAAAACCTTAGCTCAAGCATCTACTGATTTGCCAACCCCAATGCCAGTCGCTGCAACGCAAACCGTCACCGACAAAACGCCAGCTGAAACCCCAGTAGCAACAGCGCCACAGGATGTAAGTCCAGCTGCGAATACCCAAGCAACCGAACCCGCTGCGACTGTCGCAACCGATGCCACTGCTGTAGCGCCAGAGGCTCAGCCCGCGCCGATCCCTGAGCGAGCCAACACCTTTGTCAACGATGCCATTTTACCGCCGAGTATCACTTGGCATGGCGCCAGCGAATCGCTCATGTTGAGTGTCGATAACGAGTGGGCGACGCCCTTTGAGCAAAGCAATGGCATTGAAAGTCCGAGCTACGAGGCCACTATCGCTTGGCTCGACAAACTTGCAGGCGAGACCAATAAATTACAAAAGGTGAGTCTAGGTAAGAGCCCACAGGGGCGCGATATTTGGATGTATATCGCCAGCAGTGAAGGCATTAATGAGTCGGCGCGCCTCAAGCAAAACACTAAGCCAACGGTTTTAGTGCAAGCAGGGATTCATGCCGGAGAAATCGACGGTAAAGATGCCGGCATGATGCTGCTACGCGACATCATTAAGGGCGATAAAAGCGCCCTGCTGGATAAAGCCAACCTCTTGTTTGTGCCTATGTTTAGTGTCGATGCCCATGAGCGCAGCGGCGAATTTAATCGTGTGAATCAACGTGGCCCAGTGAATATGGGCTGGCGCACTACCGCAAATAATCTCAACCTTAACCGCGATTATGCCAAGGCCGATACCTTAGAAATGCAGCACATGCTGCGCGCAATCAACGTGTGGCAGCCAGACTTGTATATCGACGTGCATGTCACCGACGGCATCGATTACCAATACGATGTCACCTTTGGTTATAACCTCGCCCAAGGATTAAGCCCAGCCAGTTACCGCTGGCTCGAAAACAACTACAGACCCGCAGTTGAAGCAACATTAACCGAGCAAGGCCATATTCCCGGCCCGCTGATTTTTGCCGTGGATAATGCCGATATCACCAAAGGTATGTCGTTGTGGAATCCAAGTCCGCGCTTCTCTAACGGTTATGGCGATGCGCGCCATTTACCCACTATTTTGATTGAAAACCATAGCTTAAAACCCTTTAAACAAAGAGTGCTCGGCACCTATGTGATGCTGGAGCAAACCCTCAAAACCGTGGGCGAACAGGCGACTAAACTGAAGAGTGCGATTCAGGAAGATAAATACCGCGCTTCGCCGTTGATCACCCTAACGTGGAAATCGGCACCGCTGGCAAAAGGTTGGGACTTTAAGGGCATCGACTATCAACTCGAAAAGAGCCCCATCAGTGGCACTGAGGTGGTGCGTTGGAACGGTCAACCTAAGCTGTACCCAAATCTGCCTGTGCTCGCTGAGACTGTGCCCGATATTAAAGTTACTCGTCCGAGTGCTTACTATATTCCAGCGCAATGGACGCAGGTGATTGATCGCCTGAACATACACGGCATTCGCATGACGCGCCTGACCAAACCGACAGAGCTTAAATTACAGCAATACAAACTCAGTAATCCCGTGTTTAACACTAAGGATTTTGAGGGCCATCAAACGGTCAAAGCCGAGTCAGAGTTGACGAAAGTCAGCACCACTCTGCCCGCTGGCACCATTAAAATCAGCACAGATCAACCGCTGGGCGATCTGGCGATTTTACTGCTGGAGCCACAATCGCCAGACTCATTACTACAATGGGGTTTCTTTAATCCTATCTTCACCCGCACTGAATACATTGAAGATTATGCGGTTGAGCCGCTGGCGGCCAATATGCTAAAAGATGATCCTAAGCTGCAGGCTGAGTTCGACAAGGCACTGACCAACGCCGAATTTGCCGCCGATCCCGAGGCACGCCTGCGCTGGTTCTATGAACGCAGCCCTTACTACGATAACCGTTACCTTAAGTATCCGGTTTACCGTAGTCGTTAATCCTCGCCATCACAAACGGCTAGCATTACGCAGGCTTACGAGCACTAATGCTATACACTAAGGGCACATTCTGCCCTTGGTGTGTTAACACATAACGACCATCGGCTTGGGCTTCGAGCCCTTCGAAACAGTTGTACGGGCTGAAATCAAATTCGTGGAAGAACTCCAACACTAAGCCCGCCTGCAATAACGCATTGATCACTTCAGATAAACTGTGTGACCAACACATTAAGGTTTGCTGATCATCACCGGTATTTTCGGTATAGGTGCCTTCCTGCTCTATGTCTGGCTCACCCCGATTAAAATAGCTGTAACCATCGAACAACTGCTGCGCCGGATGAAACTCGGCCATGTAAAACTGTCCGCCGGGTTTTAAACAAGCAGCAACCGTCTGCGCCCACAGGGTTAAATCTGGCAGCCACACAATGGCACCATAGGACGTAAAAACAATATCTTGCGGCTCAACCTTGCTCGCCACACTGTAAACATCGCTACAAATAAACTCGGCGGACAACTGTGTCTGCTGCGCCAGCTTTTGTGCTTCATCAATCGACACCTCAGACAAATCGACGCCCAGCACTTTAGCGCCCATGCGCGCCCACGACAGAGTATCTAAGCCAAAATGGCATTGCAGATGCAGCAAGCTTTTACCAGCCACATCAAGCTCGCTCAGCTCGATTTCCCGTAATGAAGTATTCCCACGCAGGAAGCCCGCCACATCGTAAAAATCCGAGGTTAAATGCACCCGAGTGCGCGCATCCCAAGCTGTCTTGTTCGTCGTTAAATAATCCATTTGCATCCCTTCTTATGTTTTTTGTATTTTCTGTATTGTCTGTATGTTTGCCCAGCCAGACCTATGAGGCTCAAGCTAACTTAATAAATGAGCAATTTCACTAATCTATGAGTAAATCCCTCATTCGGCGGACATGTCCGCACAGCCAAGCGCGGACACTTTTATTTTAAATCATTGATTATAAATGAAACTTAAAATTGGCATGGGCTGTGCAACGTCTTATCCATCGCAAGACGACTCAGCGCTCACACAAATAACGAGTGCCAGATAAACAAGGAAGCTAACATGTCACTACGCCCATTTATATTCACCCTCGCTTTTATATTGGTGTTTACCGCAGGGGTATCGCTCACTGGCTGCATTATTAATGTCAACGCCGCTGGCATGCCCGATTTAGACCACCAGCAACGCGAACTCACCCTCGATAGCCAAGACTTGCAAGGCCTGATTGCCGAGACTGGCGCAGGCAGCCTCGAAATTATCGGTGTCGAAGGCCTAACCCAAATTAAACTCGTCGCCGACATCTATAGCAATAAGGACAGTAACGACGACAGCAAACTCATTCTCACCCTTGAGAAAAAGGCCAACAAGGCCAAGCTCAAAGCCGATTTTGAACAAAGCGGTTTTAATAATTACTCACCCTATATCGACCTAAAACTGCAAGTGCCTGCGAATTTAGCACTGGATATCGATGACGGCTCAGGTGCCATTTTGATCAGCAAGATGACAGCAGATATCAATGTTAAAGACGGTTCAGGCGAACTCATCATCAACGGCGGTAACAATGTCAGCATTGATGATGGCTCTGGTGACATTGAAGTCAGTCAAATCAACGGCAACCTCACGATTGACGATGGCTCTGGCGCAATCAAGGTGACCGATGTTCGCGGCAATATCGCCATCGATGACGGTTCAGGCAACATCGAAGTTGCCAATGTGCAGAGTCCAGTGACCATCACAGATGGCTCAGGCGACATTAATGTCTTTAACACTAAAGGATTAACGATTCTTGCGGCAGGTTCTGGTGATGTGAAATTTAACAAAATCGACGGCCCAGTAAGCATGGAATAACGCGCCGTTTTACCACCCTACACCCAAAGGTCTTACCTACTTCCCGGCGTAGAGACTGATGTTGCAACGGTTCCCAGCCAAAATGTCAGTCTTCTACCCACCCTTTTAAGCTTGTGCCCGACTTATGCATTTATGCCACTAACCCCTTGTAGTGGCATCTTTTTTTGCGTCTGAGACTTTCTCAGGCTCAATACAGGTAAGCCTTTGGTAACGTTTTACCTATGTGTCCTTTCGGAGCAAAGTTTGACTATGGATGTCTCGATAAACTCGCTCGGTGAGCCAGTACTAGTTTCGGTAATGGTTCGAGGGGCTAATCGGCGGCAACATGGCTTCTTGCAGTTGTATTCCCTAATTGCCTGCCGCAGGCTTTCGCACTGTTACACCAGTGACTCGCCGTAAATACGTCCCTGTAGGCTCTACTAAAACATCCATGTTTTAGAAGGTCACTGGTGCAACAATGCTTGATTTGGTGGAACCATTGATAGCCGAATAATGCCTGTCTTGACTTTTGATAGTTTAGATATGGAGGCTATTCAATCCTTACATAGCCAAATTTAACAATGGGTGTCTCGATAAACTGTTAAAGGTGAAGGCTACTACCCAGTTAAACTAATAGTGCCGTAATAAATATTACGGCCGAAAATACCAAGCGTTTAGTATCAATCTTGTAGTGGTCAAGTAAAATTGGCCACGGTTTTAGAGTCATTCCAATATAAACGTTCTGACTCATTTGGCGTTAACCCACCATTATATTGATGGGGTCTTGTCTCACTGTAATATCCAGTGATGTAATTTGTGATCTCTTTATCTGCTTCTGTAACATTCCCATAACCACTTGCGGGTATCCACTCAGATTTCAAACTTCTAAAGAAACGCTCCATTGGTGCGTTATCCCAACAATTCCCGCGACGACTCATACTTTGCTCAATCTGAAGACGCCATATTAATTGTCTGAATTTCAAGCTCGTGTAATGTGAACCTTGATCGCTGCGATATATCACATTCTCAGGCTTACCCCTTAACTCAAATGCCATTTTCAAAGCTTTACAGGTCAGCGCACTATCTGGTGATAATGACAAAGCCCATCCAACAGGTTTGCGGGAAAATAAGTCTAAAACAACGGCTAGATAGGCCCAGCGATTACCGACCTAAACATACGTCACGTCGCCACACCACACTTGATCTGGTTGAGTTACTGCAAACTGTCGATTAAGCGTATTGGGGATTGCAACATGCTCTTGTGTCGCTTTCCGATAAGAAT
>NZ_JAJAEF010000031.1:0-48123 GCF_020447145.1 Shewanella sp. SR1
ATGCGGTATTAGCAGTCGTTTCCAACTGTTATCCCCCTCGACTGGGCAGATCCCTAGGCATTACTCACCCGTCCGCCGCTCGCCGGCAAAGATAGCAAGCTATCTTCCCGCGGCCGCTCGACTTGCATGTGTTAGGCCTGCCGCCAGCGTTCAATCTGAGCCATGATCAAACTCTTCAATTAAAGTTTTGTTGTTTGACTTACGTCAAACGGCTCAACGAATTCTGTTCGACTCCTATTTATTCGAAAATAAGTAGTAAGTCTTTGTACATATTGCTATGAACACTCATCACTCTCGTGAAAGAATTGGTTGATTTAAATTTTTGACTGCCAACCCGAAGGTCAAGCAGTTTCGATTAACTCAACACCTGTGAGTGTCCACACAGATTTGCTTGATAAATTGTTAAAGAGCATGGTTAGCAGCTTATTCAGCGTTTAACCGTTGACCCCGCTGGGTCAGTGGATGCGCATTATAGGGATGTCAGATTTTACCGCAACCCCTTTGACGCGAATAATTACGAAAAACGATTCAAGCGCACACTTTTTAAACTAAAAGTGTGTTTTAACGCCAATATTATCGAATTTGTGCTGAGTTATGGGAAAAGATGAGGCTAACCCAGCGCTAGAAATGACAAGAGCCAACCTATTGGTTAGCTCTTTATTCAATGTTGGATCGCTTTTAACGCAAACTCTTATCCAACAAGAGCGGCAACTCGCGCTACTGGTTACTATGATAGTTGCTGCTTGAGATGAACTTATCAGCAAATGTTTATCTGCTTATAAGTAGTAGCGTAGCAACTAGCCTAGGCTTTTTATGTAAGCCGGCACATCGGCAATACTGTCCAGTACCACTGTGGCATCACTGTCATCAGCAATAACCTTACCACTGCGCACTAATATGCGAGTGGTCACGCCCGCCGCTTTCGCTGCCTGCATATCTTCGGCTTTGTCGCCAACCATGACTGAGTACACTAAGTCGATTTTCAAGAATTGCGCCGCATCATTGAGCATACCCGGCTTAGGTTTACGGCAATCACAGTCGACCTTATATTCCCCGATGCCATTTTCAGCATGGTGCGGGCAATAGTAGATACCGTCGAGTTCAACGCCTTTGTCCGCAAAGTTCCAATCCATCCACTCCGTTAAGCTGTGGAATTGATCTTCTGTATACATACCACGGGCAATACCAGATTGATTTGTGACGACAACTAACTTGTAGCCCATTTCCTTCAAAGAGAGGCAAGATTCAAACACACCTTCGATATATTCGAAGTCATCCACTAAGTGGACATAACCATGATCTTTGTTAATCACGCCATCACGGTCTAAAAATACTGCTCGACTCACTGTAATACTCCAAAATCGCCTAAGGCGTTATCGCGCTATTATTCCATTCATTATCAGAAATTGCACCGCGAAGTTGTGCTTTTAGCGCTAAATTGAGCGTTAGTGATGCTTATCGCTAGATGCGGATAACACCTTGCCCCGAGAGTCTCAATGCTGCATAGCCTTTATCCTGCGAAATCAACGCCCTCAGGCAAAATGTTTAACCGGTAAGCCTAATTTAATCGACTAGTCGAAGTACTTCATTGCAGTAGATAAACAGCGCACTTAGGAAAATGATGGCTGTCGCATTAAAGATTGTTTCCAAGAAAGGCGCATAATTGAGAGAGCCAAAACCATCAAAACCCCTGCCGTTTGGGCATTGTTAATCCCTAAGATGCCGCACTCAATCAAGCATTCCCCTTTATTTGTGGTGTTTTTAACGGTAATCTTGGGCAGATAACGAGAAAATACCCGAAATAGACGGAAATAATGAGTCGAACTACGCCTATAGTCCACAAAACCCGCACCCAGTTAGTTGTTGAAGTGCTCAGAGAGAGAATTCTTTCAGGTGACATAGCCGCAGGAGAACCACTCAGACAAAGTGCCTTGGCTGAAGCGTTAAATGTCAGCCGCATTCCGGTGAGAGAAGCCTTATTGCAACTCGAAGCCGAAGGACTCGTTAAGTTTGAGCCTCATAAAGGTGCAACGGCGACCGTGTTATCCGTCGAGCAAGTCACCGAACTTTTTGAATTACGTGCCATGATCGAAACCGATCTGCTCGCTAAGGCGATCCCACTGCTTCAAGAAGCTGATTTAGAAAAAGCAGAACGTGTACTCGAACAATTGGAGTCGGCCTTCAAACATGAAGATGCCGTTGCCAGTTGGAGCGAGTTGAATACGCAATTTCACACTTGCTTATATCAGGCGGCTAATCGCCCACACACCCCTGAGGTTGTTCACGGCCTCAATACTAATTGTGATAGATACATTCGTTTGCAGTTATTGCTCGCGGGGGGGGATTCCTGCTGCAGAGCATGAGCACAGAGCTTTACTCAACCACTGCAAACTGAGAGAAACAGAAAAAGCGACGGCGCTACTGCGTCATCATATTCTGCATGCCGCAATGACAATTCGAGATCTCGTCGCCAAACAGGTGGTCTAGATCACGGACGGCCATTAGAGTTGCCGATAAGCTTTGTTGTCGATTCAAGGCAGCGCTCAGGTTCTGCCTTTTTTATTTGAGAGAAACCACCATGCAGTACGCCACTATCACAGGTTGGGGCAAATGTGTTCCACCAGCCACGCTGACCAACGATGATCTTGCGACCTTTATCGAGACATCCGATGAATGGATTAAATCTCGCACCGGCATCAGCCAGCGCCATATCAGTCATGTTAACACCTCTGAACTCGCTTCAGTTGCAGCACAACGCGCGCTCGCAGCTGCGGGTATCGATGGCAGTGAAATCGACATGATCATTCTGGCTAGCGCCAGCCCAGACACTTTGATCCCGAATATCGCATCAACTGTACAAGCTAATATTGGCGCCAGTTGTGCCGCGTTCGACATCAATGCAGCCTGCAGTGGCTTCTTATATGGCTTAGGTTTAGCCAGCTCACAAATCAAGAGTGGTCAGAGCAAGAAAGTATTGGTGATTGGTGCCGAGCGTCTCTCTTTCTATTTAGATTGGTCACGCCGCGAAACTGCCGTGTTATTCGGTGATGGCGCTGGTGCCGTTGTCGTTGAAGCAACAGATGTTGCCGGTGGCGTGCTTGGTTATGAACTGAATAACGATCCTGAAGGTCGTGACATTCTTAAAGCGGGCTTTGGCACGGCGATGGACAGATTCTCTGCCGAGTCATTGGATTTCTTTATTGAATTCGATGGCCAAGAAATCTTCAAGCGTGCGATTAACGGCATGAACAAGTTGAGCACTAAAGTGCTTGAAAAATGTGGCGTTGATAAAGATGAAGTGGATCTTGTTATCCCGCATCAAGCCAACGAGCGCATTATCGATACCTTAGTCAGTCGGATGAAAATTCCGAAAGAAAAAGCCTTCGTTAACATTGCCAACTATGGCAATACCTCAGCGGCAACTATCCCAATTGCGATTTGTGATGCATTAGAGCAAGGCGTGATTAAGCCGAATCAAACCATACTCTCTTGTGCCTTTGGTGCCGGCTTAACCTCTGCCGCACTCTTGCTGCAATGGGGCGATCGCGTGACGCCTATCAATATCAGTGATGCCGAGTTACCGCCTTGCGATAAAACGGGCATAGAGTTAGTTAAACGCGCTGTGGATTATTTTTGTAAGCCATAAACGGTTTCTGCAAAACAATAACATCTTGTTTTACGAAGAAAAAAAGCCATCTTAATCGATGGCTTTTTTAGTTTATGACGACAGATCTTATTCATTCAGCTTGCTCATGATCATCTCATCCCAATAGATAGCTTGATTAAAATGCTCGGCGAGTTTTTGATTTAACTCATTAAAACCTTTAACCACCTCTTCGCCCTTTTGACTAATACAAGACCAGACAAATCGATGGCAGTTATTGTCAAATAAATCGTACTCACGATATTGATAAATCGCCTGCTCGGCGCGGGTCAACACAGCATCGGCGATGAGCGGTTGATGCAGATGATTACAGGCAAGATAGATTTGGCTGCCAGTTCGCCCCGCCAAGAAACGCTTTACCGACACCGCCCGCACCAACCCTGAACCGTGTAACTCTACTAAGCAATCGTCACCCAGCCAGATACCCGTATGTTCAATCACGCCAAAAACATAACAACAGACGATACTGCCTGGGATTGGCGCAACTTGTTTTAATCCCTTTTGCCATTGACTCGGCGCCGCCACCATAGCGCGATTGGCAACGGGATACTTAGGAGCCTTACCGAGTACTCTGTCGCGCTCAAGTTGCTGACGCTTCTCGCGCTCATCGGCCAACAAAACCGCGCCAATTACGGCACTGCCCATCCAAAGCAAAGGTAACGGCATCATGTTCTCCTACACACTCAGTTTATTAGAGTGAAGTACAAGTTGGTTGGATTGCCAAGTTGGCGGCATTGAATTTAAGCTTTAAAGTCAAGCTTAGGATTGGGTTTCAAGTCTAGCCTGTCAGTGATTAACCTAAGATGAAATCAGAGTGAGATCAGAGTGAGATTAAAGTTAAATCAGCGTAAAACAGCATCACCCCAACTCAATTAACTCATCCACAAAGAGTGAGTTAAAACTGAAACAGCTAAGTCGATTGCCGCAATAAATCTGCCACAGTTAGTTGCCCCGCCCCGCCCATAGCCGCCATTTGTGCCAGTAATAATTCCCCGCAAGCTAAAGCATCGGTCAGCGCGCTATGGGCTGTATAAATGGGTAAACCGTAACGTTCGCGGCAAGCGCCAAGGCGCAAACTGCCCTCTTTAATCACTGAGTGTTCCCGTAGCAAACGATGCCTTTCAAGCATGAGTGTATCAATGGCGGGTAGGATGAGGGCTTGATGATAAATCGCCAATAAATCCTGCTGCAGAAAGCGACAATCTAGCGGAGCATGATGCGCGACCAGCACCCGACCATAGGTTTGATTGATAAACCAGCCCATGGCTTCCTCAATCGTTACCGCCTGCACCAGATGATTATCGAGGATCCCGTGGATCGTCGCGCTTTGGCCAACACTACCGCGAATTTGCACTAATTTTTGCTCGGCGCGCGCTAAAGGGATCTCGCCGCGCTCAATCGGCACTAAGCCAATACTGAGGATTTGATCTTGCTGCGGATTGAGACCTGTCATCTCTAAATCCATCGCCACCAAAGGTGCTTCGGATAACGGCATCGCCAGCAGAGGTAATAGCGAGTGATAATAGCCCTTAAATAACTGATGTTGGCAACGCAGCGCCCGCCAATTAAGTTTCGTTTTCAGCAGCAGTGTATTCATATCAAAAACTTCGCATGAACTTCATCTTCATCCCCGCCTGCGCCTCATGCACCACTTTAAAGGCATCACGTAGCTGATGGCGGACCAGCGAAGATAAATGTGCGGGTAACAGATAATTGCTCACCTCTAGCCCGAGATTATGTTGATAACCTTGGTTCGATAACCGCATATGGGCGATAAACTCGTGGGCATCGGCAAGATTAAGCGCATCTTTACGATTGAGAATGTTTGCGTCCATCAAGGCACGGATACGTTTCGCAGTATTCACTTCCTTGATCCCTGCCGACAGGGCATAAACGCGGGCAATGTCGTTGATTAAAGCATTGCCCTTATGCTTCAAATCTATGCCTTTGACTTCGCTGCCATCACGTTCGAGGACAAATTTGCGGAAAAAGCCCAGCGGTGGCGACTCCACCAGCGAATTACCTGTCATGCCCGCGAGGAAAATATCGTTATCACGGGTTTGAGCCAAGACTTTATCCTGCAGCGCATCAAATAAGGTTTGTGGGCCGTACACCGAGCGCATATCAAAGAAGATACTGGCGTGCAGTAACGCCTTAGGCTCGGGCGTTATTACCCATTTTTCAAATACTTGTTGCCACTGTTTAAGCGACATTCGCCACTGTGGGTTTTGCGCCATAATGTTGCCGGGGCAAAACTCATAACCGCATTGGTCAAGCCCAGCGCACACCGCATGGGTTAAGGCATCGAAATAACCTTTGGCAAAATCATCCATCTCTTCTGCGACTAACAGACCATTATCTTGATCCGAACAAGCTGCTTGATCTTGGCGTCCCTGCGATCCAAACGCCAACCAGCAAAAAGCCATGGGCGGCTCGCCGAGCAATTGTTGATTGAGCACGATTAACCGCCGTGTCAGCGCATCGGTGACTGACGTTAATACTCGGCCAATTTCTTCGGCTCTGGCATCCGCACTGATCAAATTTTGCAGTAACAGCGGAATTTGCTTACTGACGCTAATTAAACTGGCAAGATCCTGCTGACGTTCAATCTCGCCAATCAACAGCAGCGGTTGCGAGCCCTGCCCGCGCAAGATGTCAGTACTGGTCACCATGCCGATAGCTTTATCTTGGTCGATAATGGGTAAGTGATGAATGTTATGTTCGCTCATCAGCAACATGGCTTCAAAAATCAACGCATTGGATGAAATTGAGATCGGCGAAACCGTCATGGCTTGATGCACTGCGATATGGCCGTCGAGCCCCGCCGCTAACACCCGATTACGCAAATCCTTATCGGTTAAAATCCCAACTAGCTTGTGATTATCCGTGACCAACAGGGATGACACTCGGCTGTTTCGCATTAAGAGTGCCGCCTGCGTCACGCTCGCGTGGGCATCGATAACAATAGGCGCGGATGACATTAACGTGCTGATCCGACTAGTAGTCGTCAGATCTTTCGCCTTAAAGCGAGCCTCATGACGTAAACGTTTAGCAAATGCGCGGGTAAAAAACTTATCGAAGTTGCGGCTCTCGCTTCTGAGATGATCGAACAAGCTTTGGGGCAAATGATAAACCAAACCGTCTTCGAGAATAGCGACCTTGTTGACGACTTTCTCCCCCGATAACAAGGTCGAAAAACCAAAAAACTCCCCCTCGCCGACTCTATCGACCAGCACGCCTTCAGGATCGCGCACCTCAAAGGCGCCGCTACGCACCATATACAACTTGGGCGAATTAGCATCGAAATTGACATAACCAGAGGCTTTACTGTAATACCCGACAGTGACAGCCTTAGCACAGCGCACCACAACATCTTCAGGCAGAGTATCAAAAGGCACTAGCCCTTGTAGAAATTGCACTACGGGTTGTAACTCACTGGCATTCATAGGCAACACCTTCTGTTAGGCGAAACTTTTACTTATATGTCATCACTATAGCCTGCATTGTCGCTGCGCTACATTCGACTAAAGTCAGCCTTAGGATGCTCCCGTTAACTCCTCAATAGACTCATTCAACTACAGGGCAAAATACTTTCCAAATGCGCAATAAAAAAGAGCGCCGAAGCGCTCTCTTGTGTTGATGCAATGATTAAGCGATGAGCTTAGTGACCGCTCGCTTCACCCGAACCTTTAGGGAAACGAATAGATTCGACCATCTCCTGAACATGTAATGGCGTTGCCGTAGTCACACGACTCACTAACGCTGCCACACCGAAGTTCACTAACATACCCACCATACCGATACCTTCTGGTGAAATACCGAGGAACCAGTTAGCGGCAACGTTATCCGCTGGATTCACAAACTTAAAGTAGATGATATAAGCCGCAGTAAACAGTAGACCCGTTAACATACCGGCAATCGCGCCTTCTTTGTTCATTGTCTTAGAGAAGATGCCCATGATGATCGCAGGGAACAGTGATGATGCAGCTAACCCGAAGGCGAACGCTACCACTGCGGCCACAAAGCCTGGTGGATTCACCCCAAAGTAACCCGCAATCACAATGCCCACACCCGCCGCTAAACGAGCAAACATCAGCTCTTTTTTATCGGAGATATTTGGCATCAGGTTTTTCTTGAGTAAATCGTGTGAGACCGAGGTTGAAATCACCAACAACAAACCCGCAGAAGTCGACAAGGCCGCCGCTAAACCACCCGCTGCAACCAAGGCGATAACCCACGCTGGCAAGTTAGCGATTTCTGGCGTCGCTAATACTATGATGTCGTTATCGATCTTCATTTCGTTTTTGCTAGCAGGATCTTCCATCTTGCCGGCGGCATAGTAAAGTTTGCCATCGCCGTTTTTGTCGTTCCACTTGATTAAGCCGGTTTTTTCCCAGTTTTTAATCCACTGCGGCGCAGACTCATAAGCCACACCTTGCGAATCAGCACCGTTAATGGTTTCAATCATGTTGACGCGAGAGAACGCTGACAACGCAGGTACTGTGGTATACATGATACCGATGAACACTAACGCCCAACCCGCAGAGATACGCGCATCTTTCACTTTAGGTACAGTAAAGAAACGCACGATAACGTGGGGTAAACCCGCAGTACCCATCATTAACGCGCCAGTAATACAGAACACATCAATCATGCTCTTAGAACCGTCGGTGTAAGGGGCAAAGCCAAGTTCAGTTGACACATTGTTGAGTTTTTCAAGCAAGTAAACACCACTATTATTACCGGCGGCATCGAGCAATTCAGCACCGAAACCCACTTGTGGAATAATGTGGCCTGTCATCATCACAGATAAAAATATGGCTGGCACCATGAATGCGAAAATCAATACACAGTACTGAGCAACCTGAGTGTAAGTAATCCCTTTCATACCACCGAGTACGGCGTAGAAGAACACGACCGCCATACCGATATACACGCCCGTGTCGACTTCCACTTCTAAGAAGCGCGAGAACACCACGCCCACACCGCGCATTTGCCCTGCAATATAGGTAAAACAAATAAAGATGGCACAGATAACTGCGACAGTACGTGCGGCCTGTGAGTAATAACGCTCACCAACGAAATCTGGCACAGTGAACTTACCAAACTTACGTAAATACGGCGCCATACACAGAGCCAACAATACGTAACCGCCCGTCCAGCCCATTAAGTACACGCTACCGTCGTAACCGACGAAAGACACAATACCCGCTAATGAAATAAACGACGCCGCTGACATCCAGTCCGCCGCCGTCGCCATACCGTTAACTACTGGGTGAACACCGCCACCTGCAACATAGAATTCTTTGGTTGAACCCGCTCGGGTCCAGATTGCAATCCCAATGTAGAGCGCAAACGAGAGCCCTACGATAATATACGTTAGTGTTTGAACATCCATCTCAACGCTCCTTAGTCTTCTTGTACGTTATATTTTTTATCTAAGGCGTTGGCTTTTGCCGCATAGACAAAAATAAGCGCAACGAATACATACATAGATCCCTGCTGTGCAAACCAGAAACCTAATTTGAATCCCATGAAATGGACTTCATTGAGTACATCAACCAATAAAATGCCGCATCCAAAAGAGACTGCCGCCCAAATGGCTAGTAAGCTCAGAACGAGACGAATATTCTCGCGCCAATAACCTTTTGCCTTGTCATTGTTTTCAAAACCCATAGTGACTCCCCTGTGCTGTTTTAATTTTAAGTCTTGTTTAATCTAGCAACAGCTGGTGTGAGCACAATCACGACTTTCGTCTAACTCGTGATTCAAAACGCTGTCCATTAATAGTGAATAGAAATAAATTCAACAAGTTAACAATGATTTTACATTTAGATACAGTTTCAACTTTTTCAACAGGTTAGACCAATGTCGAACAAGAATGAGTGGGATTTAGGTAGATAAGGCGGGAAAACAAGCAAGAAACAGGAATAACGTGTTGTCTGAGCAGGAAAAATTAGAAGTTTAATCAGCCTTAAAGATGACTTTAGACTGACTGCACGTCACTTGATTTAGGATTTTCAATGCTGAGGATTGATGAGATATCAGCATTCGTTCTTCAATCAATAGGCGATTTCAAATCACTCATCCAAGTCACGTTAGGCTGGCAGCAAAGCCGTTTCATTTCAGCATTTCACTTAATAGTCATCGCGTAGTTTGATTCACAACTGCTGTTTCAATTTCAGGCAAAAAATAACCCAACCTAGGTTGGGTTATTAACGCTGGATTGGCGAATAGCGGGATAAGTTTCCCAATGCGGCTCGCAAGGCGCTTACTCGTTAGCCGCGATGAGTCTAGTCTCCATTTATTAAACGCGGTTACTTCGCGGCTAAAAACTTAACTAATGCAGCTAACTCTTCTGGCGTGTGCGCGGTCGACGTCAGCATATAACGGCCATTAACCAGTAATGAGGGTACGCCCTTGATCCCCGCAAGCTCAGCTTGAGAGTCATAATTCATTAGGGTGAATTTGGCATCGACGGAATTCATTGCGGCATCAACATCATCCACCTTAGCGCCTTGGGCAACAAAGAAGGCTTTAACCTGTTCAGGTGCTGTAAATTGCTCACCTTTCTCATGGATTTGCTTGAAAATAGCGCCATGGGTTTGCTTAGTCATCTTTAATTTTTGCGCCACATAGTAGGCAAGCTGACTCAGTTCCCAAGCAGGACGGCCGGCGCCCACAGGGGTACGTTCAAAAGCCACATCTTTGCCGAGCAGTTGCACTGTCAGGTCCATAAGCGGTTCTTGCTTATAGCAATGTGGGCAGTTATAGGAGAAAAACTCTCGCAGTACTGGTTTTTGTGCTTCGGTAATCCCCGCCACAGTGACGTAATCTTTGCCTCCTTCGAAACTTGCGGCCTGCAGTGCAAAGCTGGCACTCAGCATTAATCCGCACGCCAATGCGGCTATAGGTCGAACTCGATTAAACACGCTCATTATATTGTCTCTTTTTATTCGTCATTGGTTTAAATAAGGATGACACATTCGCTCAAGCAAAACTTGGAACCCAAAGATAACCTAAAAGTTCGGCTTTTACCTTTAACAATAATTAACCTTTCTCAACATGCCGCTAGCATATCCAGCGGAGAAGCATACTGATATCGAAAGCCTAAATCTGAGACAATTGCGTCACCTTGGATGACTTTACTCGGCATGGATTGTTGATTAAATTCGGGTGCGACTAAACCAAGGGACTCGGCGGCGGCGTGATAAAACTCAGCTTTAGTGGGGTGTGTCGGCGCGCAAAGATTATAAATCGGTGCCACAGATAAACCTGAACCCGTTGCCGCGAGAATCCGACTTACCGCGCTGACGCAATCACTTAAGTGGACTAAATTCACTGCCACATTGGCGCCACTGACATCGGTTTTTCCGGCAAGGAAACGTCCAGGGTGGCGTTTGGGGCCTACGAGTCCAGCAAAGCGGACAATACAGGCATGTGGCAAGGCTTGAAATAAAGCTTCTGCATCTAATAGCACTTGGCTGTCGCTAGATTCTGCCAAGGCATCGGCTTCGGTCATCACTTTATCTTGGGCCGGATACACGCCCGTTGTGCTGATAAACACAATCTGCTGATATTGCCAGCCTTGGGTTAATGCGATGAGTTGTTGCAGTTCTTCAAGATACGCGGCGTTACCGCGCTTTAATCGGGGAGGAATATTGACCACCAGATAATCGGTTTGAAATAAACCGCTTAACGCTTGAGCATCGGGGGCAGAGGGTGCTTCGCTACCCAATTGCAGCGGATAGGCTTCAATCCCGACCTCAGTTAATACCGATAATTCGTCGGCGCTGCGCTTACAGCCTGTGACTCTATAGCCCTCATGGACGAGCTGCTTTGCTAAAGCAAAACCAAACCATCCACAACCGACTAAGGCAACACTGGATTTTACTGCGCCGTTTTCTGCTTTTATATTCGCCATATTAGCCCTAAGGGAATCATATCAGCGGATAGAATACGGAACTTAGCGCATAAGATTCAAGTTTGTAGCGAACTAAAATAAAAACTAACCCCTTTATCGACTTGCAAGGTACGAATAGCGCCCTCGGACAATTCTTCCGCTTTGATGGCTTTTTGCACTGTCACGCCTTCGTCACTTAAGAAACGCAGCGATGCTTCACTCCCGTCCTCTTTACAAGCCCACACTTGGGGCTGACTCACTTCTTTAGTGGTCATCATGACTTTTGCCACGCTATCATCCGATAACCTGACAATTGTCCCAGGGGGGTAGATGCCGAGAATTTTAACCAACACAGAAATCAGTGACTCTGAATGTTTACTCGCACGGTTTTTAAACAAATAACCTAATGCCACTTGAGGAGATGTCACTTGCTGACCACTGAGCTGCTGATCGTAATCATTTGCTAAACTCACGATCTGCGTAATGATTGGGATCTTATGCCCCGTCAATCCATCAGGAAATCCTGAACCATCAACAAACTCATGGTGGTGTAAAATGATATTCAACACCTCTTTGGGGAATAATCCCGACCGATTCAACATGTCAAAACCAAAATTAGGATGCATTTGCAAATAGCTGGCTTCGTGTGTCGTCAGCGCGCCACGCTTTCGGCGGATGACATCGGGCACTTTAAGCTTACCGATATCATGCAGCAAACTGCCAAGAGCGATATCACGCAACTCTCTTGGGGTTAAATCCAGTGCATGACCTATCATCATTGCCAACACAGCCACAGAGACGCCATGTTGGGTCACACTCACATCTTTCTCATCCATCCCAACCAAGGTAAGGAACGGTGTTTCAACTTCCTGCAAATGGCTTAGCAAGTCTTCGACCAGTGCCGCCGATAATCGATAGGCGCCTTCAGGATCGCTGACTATTTTACCAAACACATTACGTGAGTTATTCACATTCATTAGAAAACGTTTCTGACTCAAACGCATCGCCTTACGGGTATCGGCCTTGAGATCCCGTTCGGGTTCGACTGCTATCTCGTCTTCAATGTCTTCGTCTTCTTCAACAATATCCAGTTCTGCATTCGATTCCGATAACAAAAACACATAGGGGACGCCTAGGCCACGGATCATTTCGATTTGAGCGGCACTGCTGATATCAACGCGGTTAAATAAAAAGGGGTGATTCGTCCATGACAAGGGCAACTTGACTCTCATGCCAAGTTGAATTTCTGATAGTGATAATTTTTTTTGAGGTACTTTTGCCACGCAGTATGACTCCTTTCAAATGTGATGCAGGACATAAACAGATGACCTCATCTGCGTATCCAACAGGGCACATTCAAGCTAAGTACATATAACTATAGATGATTCAAAGCGTTCGATGCAGAGTACAAATGAAAAATCCTTATCAAACTGAGGCATAAGACACATTAATTTGTGCCCTGCGCCTCAGAGTTAAATAAAGAGACTAAATAACAATAGGATAGGATCTTAAGGCTGAAGCTCTTTTTGTTCTATTTTTGGCTCTTCTTTTGGCCAGTCACGGAGATAATAACTGAGTCGCTTCGATTTAATGAGATAAATGCCCGACCAGAACAAGACTAACGCGTCTAAAGCGAGGCTCCAATGGAACAAGAACTGACCATGGATCAGCCGCTGCCCCAGCAAGACACCATCAATCATCAGCAGCAACCACAGGCCCCATTTTAAATGCACAAAAATAGGTCTTAACCATTGAGGCGAACGGCGACGTTCTGCAATCACCACAAGATAAATCAAAACCGCGCCAAGTCCCGCCCCAAGTGCTAGCAAAAAATCTGACTTTTCAGGGTAGAAAATCCGCACTAACTCAGAACGGTCACCCATCTGGGTCAGCGAGGCGATAAAAATGCACCAACCGCGCGCAAGATAAGCCAAGAGTGCATATAAAAAGATCGGCGGTTTAATATGGCCTTTATCATCGAGCCAAGTGATGTGACTAAAATTCAAATAGGTTTCCAATTAGCAAAATCTAAAACAGCATATCAAGGAGATGGTGCCAATCGCGGCTAATTCAATAGCCAAAGCAGACTATCTTTCCATGTCGTCATTTTTGCTATGCCACATAAAAATAGCGCCTTGGGCAAGGCGCTATTTAATGCTCACTATTCAGTGGTTTTTAAACTGTAGATGCGAAACGCCAGACAAAAGCCAACGGCCTATTTCAGCCCACAGCAATCAAGCGCTCGCGGCGAGGAGTGCCAATAACTCATCCTCATCCATCACTTTAACGCCAAGCTCCTGCGCTTTCGCAAGTTTTGAACCTGCCGCCTCACCTGCCACTAAGCAATCGGTATTTTTCGACACACTGCCAGCAACTTTTGCACCCAGTGCCTGCAGCTGCGCCTTAGCATCATTACGATTGAGCTGATTTAAGGTCCCGGTCAATACCCAGGTTTGGCCTTTAAGCGGCTGTGCATCTGCACTTGGCGCCTCAATGGCGGGCCAATGCACACCAGCAGCGATTAAGGCATCGATAACCTCAAGGTTATGCGGCTGAGCAAAAAAGTGGGCCACATGCTGGGCCACCACGGCGCCAACATCTTCCACTTCAGTTAACTGCTCCACAGTTGCCACCCGCAGCGCATCTAAACTGGCAAAGTGCGCCGCAAGGTTTGCCGCTGTCGCCTCGCCCACTTCGCGAATGCCCAAGGCATATAAGAAACGCGCAAGTGTTGTGGTTTTGGCCGCTTCAATCGCCGCCGCTAAATTGGTTGCCGACTTCATCCCCATGCGGTCGAGCATAGTCATCATAGAGGCGGTGAGCTTAAACAGATCCGCAGGACTTTGGACGAGTTCTTTATCAATCAATTGCTCGACGACTTTATCGCCCATGCCATCAATATCTAAAGCCTTGCGGGATGCGAAATGCTTAATCGCTTCTTTACGCTGCGCTTCGCAGAATAAACCACCGCTACAGCGCGCTACAGCCTCACCTTCTAGACGCTCGACTAAACTGCCACACACAGGGCAATTATGCGGAAATACAATGTCAGTCGCCGTTTCAGGACGTCTTTCTGGCACTATGGCAACTATTTGTGGGATCACATCGCCAGCGCGGCGGATGATCACAGTGTCACCGACTTTAATGCCTAAGCGGGCAATTTCATCGGCATTGTGCAGCGTCGCATTCGATACCGTCACGCCACCAACAAACACTGGCTTTAAGCGCGCCACTGGCGTTACTGCGCCGGTACGGCCCACTTGAAAATCAACCCCTTCGAGCAGGGTCATTTCTTCCTGCGCAGGGAATTTATAGGCAATCGCCCAGCGGGGAGATTTAGCCACAAAACCTAAACGTTGCTGCTGGTCAATGTCGTTAACTTTCATCACGACGCCATCGATTTCAAAGGCTAAATCGCCGCGACGAGTAAGAATGTCTTTGTAGTAATCATAGACTTGGCTTAATTCAGCGCAGACTTTGATTTCGCTACTAACAGGTAAGCCCCACGACTTAAGCTGCTGTAACTGCTCGAAATGGGTTTTAGCTAACGGATGAGAATCCGGCTCAACAACGCCCAACGCATAAGCATAAAAAGCCAATGAGCGGGCGGCGGTAATTTTACTGTCAAGTTGTCGCAGGCTACCGGCAGCAGCGTTACGTGGATTAACAAAGAGTTTTTCATCCTTGGCGCGCGCCCTGTCGTTCAGCGCTTCAAAGGCGGCTTTCGGCATAAAGGCTTCGCCGCGCACTTCAACGAGTTCAGGGAAATCATTACCGCGTAATTTAAGCGGTATCGATTTAATGGTTTTAACGTTTTCAGTGATGTCTTCACCCACAGCACCATCGCCGCGGGTCGCAGCGCGCTCAAGCACGCCATGGCGATACAAGATACTCACGGCAAGGCCATCAAGTTTAGGCTCGCAGCAAAAACTCACCTCACCGACTTTATCGGTGACACGTTTGTGGAAAGCACTGAAATCAACCTCATCGAAGGCGTTATCCAGACTTAACATAGGCTTAAGATGAGTGATCTGATCAAACTTGGCGAGCGCCAATCCGCCCACCCTTTGAGTCGGTGAATCAGCCACAATCAAATGGGGATATAACGCCTCAAGCTTGAGTAAACGCTGCATCAACCTGTCGTACTCGGAATCGGTAATGCTCGGCGCATCATCCACATAGTAACGAATGTTGTGCTCGTTCAGTGATTGGCTGAGCACCTGCATCACCTGCGATGCGTTTTCTGGGGTAACGTCTTCAGATAGAAGTGTATCGAGTTGAATGTCTTGCATATTCTTTATCCAGAATGCTTTAGATCACAAAAGTAGATCATAAAAAATGAGGCCGCAATTAGCGGCCTCATCAATATATAAACCGCCAAATTGCGGCGTCGACTAAGCGTTAGCGCGAATGCGGTGTAAATAATCTTGCTTAGTAAACTCACCCCAAGGCAGACGTTGACCGTCGAGCACTACGGCATCGATATCGTCTGCAAGTTGGCGCGCAGAGTTAAGCATAATCGAGAAGTTCATTAAGGCATCGCCGTAACAAGGTAAAGTCATAAAAAATACCACACCTTGGGTACTGAACTGCTCCATGTTATCAGGGTCAAATACGCCAGGTTTCAGCATGTTAGCAATAGAGAACAAGACTTTACCATTGCCCGCGTTATCCACATGGCGATGGAAAATGTTCATATCGCCATATTTAAAATTCAAGGTTAAGAAACAAGGAAGCAGTTCGGCGCCGTTCAGCTGTTGGCCATCTTTTGCGACCACATGTAAAACCAGCACGTCGCGTGGCTCACCTAATTCATCTTCAGCGGCATGTTCGACAAAAGCCTCTTCTTGATGGTCTGCTTGATGTTCATTTTCTTCAAACAAGGCGGTTTGCTGCGGCGCGGCACGTAGCGCTTGTTCTTGCTCAGCGGCTTTTTGCGCCACGATAGCAGCATGGGATTGACCCATTTGCGGCGCTGGCGTACTAGTGTGAACATTCGTGAGAGTGTTCGCTTGCGTGCTCAAGACAGGCTCATGGCGCGAAACTTTAGGACCACGGTGTTGCTCTTTTGCCACAGGTGGCTGCAAGCTAAAATCTGGCTGAGCTGGAATAGGTTCGTGTTTCGCTTCTACTTTGAGCTCTGGTTTAAGCCCTTGTTTAAGTTCTGCTTTAAATTCTGGCGATGTCAATTCTTGCGGCTTAGCGTCTAGCTTTACTTCTTGTTTCAAATAAGGATTGGCCGCGGGAGTCTCGTTGTTAGGCGCAAGTTCGCCAGCTTTACGCACTCGCACAGCGCCAATACCGTCGGCATCAAATCCTTCGGCATCAATTCGCTTAGGGCTCGACTCACCTTTCTCTGCCTGTTTCTTATAAAAATTGCCCATTGGACTATCTTTCAATGACTTAGGTTGTTGTCTTCTGATAGACCAAAATCCATGCACCAGCACAGCAACTATGGCTATGGCGCCTAAAACAAACAATACTAGTTGCAAATCTTCCATTGGTTACCCTGTCTTTGTTCTAGTTATCCAGCGTCAGCCATCGCCACCGCTTGCTCTATGTCTACCGCGACTATACGAGACACACCGGGCTCGTGCATAGTCACGCCTATAAGTTGATCAGCCATTTCCATGGTTATTTTGTTATGGCTGATATAAATAAACTGTACGCTCTGTGACATTTCTTTCAGTAATCGACAGAAACGTTCTACGTTGGCATCGTCTAATGGCGCATCCACTTCGTCTAGCATACAGAAGGGAGCAGGATTCAGCCTAAAAATTGCGAATACCAATGATAAAGCGGTTAAGGCTTTTTCACCACCCGAAAGAAGATGGATTGTGCTGTTCTTCTTACCTGGCGGCTGCGCCATGATAGTGACGCCAGTTTCCAGTAAATCATCGTCCGTTAACGCTAAGTAAGCTCGACCGCCACCAAACACCTTTGGAAATAAGCGTCCGAGATCTTCATTGACTGAGTCAAATGTCGTCTTAAAGCGGCTTCGGGTTTCTTTGTCTATCTTACGGATCGCTTCCTCTAAGGTCGCCAGTCCCTTATTTAAATCGTCATCTTGATGATCAAGATAGGATTTTCGCTCACTTTGCTGTTCAAATTCTTCGATAGCCGCAAGGTTAATCGCACCTAAGCGAACAATTTTCTGCCGTATTTGATCTAAATCACTCTGCCACTTGTCAGGCATGCCCTCCGCGGGCAGGTTTCCAAGGATTTCAGACAGAACAATTTGCTGTTCCTGTAAGGCTTCCAGCTGACTATTGGCTTGGCCTTTTATTCCTTCACGACGTAACTTTAACGTGCTCAGGCTTTGAGTCAAGCCCTCAAGCTTACCAAGCTCTTGTTTTTGCTTTATTCCTATACTGTTTAATGTCTCTGTGAGCCCACTTTGCTGCTGACGGACGTTTTTTAAGCCCTGTTGTTGCTCATGTTGTTGCTGCAATAACTGCGTTAACTGCTCAGTCAGCTGCACACTATTTTGTACGCCACTCAATTGGGCGACTTTGGCAAGTTCAGTTAACACTGACTCACGAGTGTGGATAAGTTCATTGACTCGCACTTGCTGTAATTCAATTTGTTCGGTACTGACGGCCATGCGCATCGTTACAGCTTGTAAGGCAGAAGCTGTGGTCGATAACTGACGTTCAACCTCAGTAATACGCGCTTTCAATGCTTGATGGCGCACGCTATCGGCCTGCGTGTCTTGGGTGAGTTGTCGCTGGATATCTAGACTCGCCTGCAACGCATCATCAAGCTCTGTTTCTTGTTCTGCCAATAATTCGAATTGCTCGCTCAAGCGTTCAATGTCAATCAAGCTCGCGCTTAATGCCGCTTCAAGTTTGCTCTGCTGCTCAGCGCGCGCCTTCACTTGCTCAGTTAAGCCTCTGAGCTGCATCGACTTTGTCGCTTTATCCAACTGTAATTGATGCAATTTTTGCGCGCCAGCAGTCAATTGTTGTCTTTGCTGCTGCAAGGTAGCCGCAAGTTCCGTCATCTTATCTTGCTGTAGGTGCAAGGATTGCTGCAAATCGAGGATGTTTTGCGCTAACTGGGCTTGCTCTTTGCTGAGCTGTACCAGTGACTGAGCACCCTCTGTCTTAGTGATTAAAAAACCTTGCCCGAGGAGATACCCGTCAGCGGTGACTATCCGCTCATCGGTCTTTAACTGCCGCAGTAGCTGTTTTGCCGCGTGAATATCTTTTGCCCACTTAAGCCCCGCTAACCAAGGGGCAAGATTCACCTCAGCCTGTAAATACTCACTCTGGGTGGATTGCGACGCTAAAGCTTGAAACCCCACTTCGGTCTCAGTGACGCCAACGGGCAAGGTCAACAAGCCATTGAGGGCGAGTTCGGCCGCGGTTTCCCAACCATTTTCAACGGTTAGACTCTGCCATAACTGCGGTTTATCACTTTGCTGTTCCTGCTTAGTCAACCACTGTTCAACCAGCTCATGGCGCGCTTTAGTCGCGGTTAATTGCTGCTGAATGTGCTCGGCGCTATGGCGGGCGTCATCCAAAGCTTGCGTGCTTGCGCTAACAATTTGTTCTTGCTGATGATTAATCTCGGTTTGTAGCCTAGTGGCGTCAGCAAGAGACGCTATTTCTTGTTGCAGTGGTGTGATGTTTGAGGCGAGGTCGCTGTCCACTAAAGCGACGAGCTGCGCTTGCTGCTCACTGCTTTGCTGCTGTTTATGCTGTAATAATTGCTGCTGATGCGCTAACTGACTGCGGCGCAGTTCAAGCTGTAACTTATGCTGCGAAACATCCACGGCCTGTTGGCGCGCCACTTCGGCCTGCTGCTGACTGCGCTCTATGCTCATTTCCCATTGGGATTGCAGCTCATCCATGATTTCTTGCTGTTCATCATGCTGCGGCCCAAGCTTGGCAAGCTCAAGTTCTAACGCGCTAAGACTCGCTTTATAGCCGTTGAGCTTATCGGTGTTTTGCAGGATCTGCTCTTTCACTTGCGCCAACTGGGTTTCGAGCTGGGCATCACGCTGCTTTTGATTCTGTAACTGTTGTTCTAACTTAGCGATTTCGGTGCCCGTCAGATAATAGGCTTCGACCGCGCGTTGTTCTTGCTCCGCTAATTGGGCGAGTTGCACTTGCAATTCAGTGGTTTGCAATTCATCGGTTTGCGCCAGCGACTGCGCCGCCGCTTGCTGCACTTCGATGGCGCGGATTTGCTCAGACAGACTCGCCATCTGATCTTGCAACTCTTGATAGCGCATCACGAGGAGTTCAGCATGGGTCTTGCGCTCGGCCTGTTTAAGCTCGCGATATTGCTTCGCGGCCTTGGCCTGCTGCGCCAGTTTATCTAACTGTTTGCCGAGTTCACTGCGAATATCGCCTAAACGCTCGAGGTTTTCGCGGGTATGGCGGATACGGTTTTCGGTTTCACGGCGGCGTTCTTTATAGCGAGAAATCCCTGCGGCTTCTTCAATAAAAGTGCGCAAGTCTTGGGGTTTAGATTCGATAAGGCGGGAAATGGTGCCTTGCTCAATAATGGCGTAACTGCGCGGACCAAGGCCTGTGCCCATAAACAAGTCGGTAATGTCTTTACGGCGACACTTTTGGCCATTGAGAAAATACCAAGACTCACCGTCTCGACTCACCTGACGCTTAACGGCGATTTCTTCGTAACTCGCATACTGGCCCGCGAGGCGACCATCTTTGTTTTCAAAAATAAGTTCAACACCCGCCACAGACACAGGTTTTCGCGCGCTTGAGCCGTTAAAGATCACGTCGGCCATCGAATCACCGCGCAGATGTTTCGCCGAACTCTCACCCAATACCCAACGCACGGCATCGATCACATTCGATTTACCGCAGCCATTTGGGCCAATAATGGCGGTTAATGCCTGTAAAAAAGGAATTTTAGTGGGATCGACAAACGACTTAAAGCCGGCAAGTTTTATCTGTTTTAATCTCATGGTGCCAGTTAGCGCGTCTCTGAAGTCTGGCCCGAAAATGAGCCCAGTGGTGCAAATACATTTATCGGCCAACTTTAACAAAGCAGGCAGCATTTTGTAACGCTTTTTATTGAATTCATGCGGCTTTTAGCTTGTCATCTGCCCATGAGTTGATCACAATCGCAGTTATCTTTATATCAGGCTGTCTCTCAAGCTGTAGCCCAACTTTTTGGAAAGACGATATGACACAGAAGAAAACCTTGCCCTTCCCAGCCAAAAGCGGCGTTAATTATTTTCTCGATGGCTTTGGTTTAATTACACGTAAAGGCCTGCGCACTTTCGTGTTTATTCCCTTGATGATCAACCTGCTGCTGTTTGCGGGCGTCATTTATGTAGCAATAGGCCAGTTAGATACGCTATTCACTTGGATGAATGCCCAGTTGCCTGACTACTTAAGCTGGTTAAACTTTTTACTTTGGCCACTCGCCGTCACCACTATGCTGGTGATGCTCGCCTTTGTGTTCAGCTCGGTAATGAACTGGCTCGCCGCCCCCTTTAATGGTCTGTTGGCTGAAAAAGTCGAGCAGCTGTTAACTGGCAAGCCGCTGAATACCGGTTCTGGTATTGATTTAATCAAAGACTTACCGCGTATCCTTGGGCGTGAGTGGATAAAACTCAAATACTATCTGCCCCGCGCATTGGTATTTTTATTGCTGTTTTTAGTGCCTATGGTGGGCCAAACGCTGGCGCCAATCTTATGGTTCCTGTTCAGCGCTTGGATGATGGCAATTCAGTACTGCGATTATCCCTTTGATAACCATAAGGTCAGTTTTAAGGATATGCGCTTTGCCTTGAATCAAACCCGTGGCACGAGTTTTAGCTTTGGCGCCACTGTGACACTGTTTTCGATGATCCCTATCGTCAACTTTATCGTGATGCCTGTGGCGATTTGTGGCGCAACGGCCATGTGGGTCGACAAGTATCGTGAAGCCTACCGCAATCATGTAATAGCCCCAGAATAATCAAAGATACAAATACTTATCTAAAATGATGTGGGTTTGATATTGATTCCTGCAACATAAAAACAGCCTCAATTGAGGCTGTTTTTATTGATAGGCTTTTTATTAAAAAATTTTCTATGGAGAGATTTTTTATTGATAAAGATCGCAGAACAATCTGCGCTGCCAAGTTCAGCTTAGCACTTCTGCAAAATCACACTGCCGATGGAATATCCCGCGCCAAAGGAGCTTAACAAGCCTAAATCACCCGCTTTAAAGTCGCTGGAATACTTGTGAAATGCAATAACAGAGCCCGCGGATGCGGTATTGGCGTACTCGTCTAACACGACAGGCGCTTGTTCCGCTGACACATCATCCCCAAGCAGCTTTCGCACCACGAACTGATTCATGTTGATGTTCGCTTGATGCAACCACAAACGCTTGAAAGACTGCGGCGTTAACGCTTGTTCGGCCAGATATTCATCCAAATGTTGGTAAATCATCGGCAGCAGCTCTTTAAACACTTTGCGCCCTTGTTGGTGGAACAGTTTATCGGCCTGATGGGCAGCACTGGGATCGCAGCGATTCAAGAAACCAAAATTACTGCGAATATTATTCGAATAATCAGTAAAACAGCGGCTTGAGAGGATTTTAAACACATTGTCAGATTGAGCTAGGCTTTGCTCTTCCAGTACCAGTGCGGTCGCGACATCACCAAAGATAAAATGGCTGTCACGGTCGCGATAATTCACTTGCGCCGAACAAATCTCAGGGTTGATGACTAACACTCTTGAAGCTGAGCCCGTCGCAATCGCATTAGCAGCGGCAACAATTGCAAAGGTTGCCGATGAACACGCCACTTGCATGTCGTAACCATAACCGCGCGTTCCGAGTGCACGTTGAATTTCAATCGCCATCGCAGGATAGGCACGCTGAGTATAAGCACAGGCGACAATCACCAGATCAATCTGCTCAGCTTTGAGATTGGCATTGTTAAGTGCCATCAATGCGGCTTCAACCCCAATTTCAGCCTGCATAGATAACTCGTCGCTGCTGCGCTCTGGAATTAACGGCATCATGACTTCGGGATCGAGAATGCCCTCTTTCACCATCACATATCTGTGCTTGATGCCCGAGGCCTTTTCAATAAATTCGCTCGAGGAATAGGACAAAGCCTCGACATGGCCTTGCTCGATTAAGCCTGCATTTTCAAGATTGTAAATATCCACATAGGCATTGAAGCTCTCAACTAAGGCTTCATTAGAAATACTGTGGGGCGGCGTAAATAAGCCACTCCCCGAAATCACGACCTGTTTCATAGGTGCTCCGAACGGGTGCTTGTTGTAAGGTGAGCAGAGGCGGCATCATCACTCGTAAGCGCGGGCGCTAACTCACTTTGCCCCTGTACTTGCTGCTCTAATCGTTGCTTTTTATGCATTTGTGCTAAGTCTATCACGACTGTTGAAGATATTTTATCTTGGATCCCCTGCCGATTGGCATCCCAAAATATTTGCATAAAGCCAAGTAAGCCAGTAGTGAAGCCTGCAGCGTAACCACCATAACGGCCAAAGGCGGACCATAAACTGATTTTAGCGCCATCGAGCTGGATCACCCGAATGCCAAGCATCTTCTTACCTAAGGTTTGACCATCAAACCGCGCGGTAAAGACGGTAAAGTAAAACGCCGCCCAACCAAAGCCCAGCCCCATATCACTCATAAAGCCTTTAACCCAAGCGATAACACTGTGGGTGGTGGATTCCTCTTCATCATCGGTGCTTTTCACTCTTGTGCTTGGCGAAGGTACTTTTTTGGTTGTGTCTGTCGTTTCGGTTACTTTTGCAGTGTTAGCCGCAACACCTTGCGCGGGGTCAGTTGGTTCAATATTTTCAATGGCTTGTGTCGACTTAGGCTCAGACTGAGTATCAGGCATTTGCAACTCAGCTTGGGGCGCGATAACTGGCCACAAGGTGCCATCAAGCACTTCCGTCTGGAGCTTTTCGCTGTCTGCGGCAGACAAACTACTGTTGGCGATGGCGCTAAGGACTATCTCCCGTCGCTCAATCTCTGTCATGCCCTTTGATGCTGAAGCGTTTTCTATCACCTCGCGCAGGGATTGAACTTGAGTTTTACCACAAGCGTAATTATCACAAAGGCTCAACGAAATGATGGCAGGAAGCGAGGTAATAATTTGTTTACCCAAGGCAGACCCCTCAACTGCCTGCTCATTATCGGTATTGTTTGAGCCATTAACATTAAGCAGGTTATCGGCGGTCGTGAGCAACATAAAAGCTAACATTGCGGCATAAAGTCCCCATTTGAGTAAACGACCCAATTGATGACTGCGTTTCTCAATATAAATGATACCGACCACCAGCAATACAAACATCCAATCCATCTGCTCCGCTAACACTGTGATCAGTAAACCATCAATCAACATGGCTAAAGCACGTTTTAAGGGCGCCGCCAATGGCGTATAAAGTACAGTGTCTGCAATGGTAAAAGCATGGGGAGTCACCATAGTTTTTGGGTCTTTGCCCAAATCCGTTTGCTGTTGTTTCATGTTTGCGTCTTGTCCGATACGAGTGATAGGCTTGTTTTACGATTGACACATCAAGAAGTTATCCTTGCGAATGCAACAATCTTTTTTATGTTAGCAAGAGGTTAACACAGTTAAACTGGCTGCCAATCAGGGTTTGCGAATAACAGCACATCCTTTAATAACCAAATCGAATAAAGAAGAACAAACAATCACTTCTAAAAGCGCCACAGCAGATTATGATTCAATAGTGCCAACATAGGAGCAAGCAATCCATGAGCAAAATTTTCGAAGACAATTCATATACTATTGGTAATACCCCGCTAGTACGTTTAAACCGTGTTAGCCAAGGTAAAGTGCTGGCCAAAGTCGAAGCGCGTAACCCAAGTTTCAGTGTTAAATGCCGTATCGGTGCCAATATGATTTGGGATGCCGAGAAAAAGGGTCTACTGACTAAAGATCACGAGCTGATTGAGCCGACGTCTGGTAACACAGGTATTGCGCTGGCGTATGTTGCCGCGGCCCGTGGTTATAAGCTTACCCTGACGATGCCAAATACCATGAGTTTAGAGCGTCGTAAGCTGCTTAAAGCCCTTGGCGCAAATCTCGTGCTAACAGAAGGCGCGAAAGGCATGAAAGGTGCGATTGATAAAGCGGAAGAAATCCGTCAATCGGCTCCTGAAAAATACATTTTATTACAGCAGTTTAATAACCCTGCTAACCCAGAAATCCATGAAAAAACCACAGGTCCAGAAATCTGGAATGATACCGATGGCGAAGTGGATGTGTTTGTTGCCGGTGTAGGTACGGGCGGTACGATTACAGGTGTCAGCCGTTACTTGAAAAAAGTAGCAGGCAAAACCATTACCTCAGTGGCGGTTGAGCCAGCAGATTCTCCTGTGATTGCGCAAACCTTAGCGGGTTTACCGGTACAACCTGGTCCACATAAAATCCAAGGTATTGGCGCAGGCTTTATCCCTGGTAACTTAGATTTAGAGTTGATTGACCGCGTAGAAGCAGTCACCAACGATGAAGCCATCGACATGGCCCGTCGCTTAATGCAAGAAGAAGGCATTTTAGTGGGTATTTCATCGGGTGCCGCCGTTGTTGCCGCAAACCGCATCGCTGAATTACCAGAATTTGCGGGCAAAACCATTGTGGTAATTTTGCCATCGGCTGCCGAACGTTACTTATCTTCAGTCTTGTTCCAAGGCCAATTCGGCGACGAAGAAAACATTCAATAATCGACGTTGGATTCCCCTTTAAAATACCCAGCCCTTTAAATACCCAGCCTCTGCTGGGTATTTTTATTTGTGACATTGCATTAATTAGATCCCGACTGCAGAGCGCAAACAAGTTCCGGCTCAAGTTTGGATGCAGCTCATAGTTCTCAGTATCACCAGTAGCATTAGCGGCTCAGTGAGTTATAAAGAACGGATATTCTCGCCAATTTATTCCTTTTTATGCCTTTTTACCGCACTCCAAGTCATATCAGCGCCTTTAATGCTAAGTTTGAAGCGCAAAAAATCGCCTTTGGCCCCATTAGTTTCCAAGTCGCACACTGTCTGCTCAAATTCGATGTGCTAGCGCAAATAGATAACGCGGCTGAACGTGGGATCACTGCGGCCGAGTTAAGCCAATCGACACCACTGAGTGAGTACGCCCTTGGAGTCTTGCTGGATATGGGGCTCAGCATGGGGCTCGTTTGGCAGCATGAGTCTGGCTATGTACTCGACAAAACGGGGCACTTTTTACTCCATGACGACATGGCCGCCATCAACCTTAACTTTGTGCAGGACGTTTGTTATCAAGGCCTTTTTAGCCTTGATACCGCACTACTCAAAGGAAAGGCCGCAGGACTCAAGGTTTTCGGTGACTGGGATACTATCTACCCTGCCTTGAAGGATTTACCACCCAAAGCGAAACTGAGCTGGTTTGCCTTCGATCATTACTATTCGGATCATGCCTTTCCACAGCTTCTGCCGTTAGTGTTTGCCCATAAGCCAAGCCATTTAGTGGATATAGGTGGCAACACGGGGAAATGGGCGCTGAGCTGCTGCGATTATGACGCCAACATTGAAGTCACGATTATGGATTTTCCAGGGCAACTTGAAGTGGCGACGCAAAATGCCATCGCGCGGGGCGTTGCCGCGCGAGTCCATACCTTTGCCACCGATCTGCTGGACGACACCCTGCCTTTTGTCGATGGCGCGGATACTTACTGGATGAGCCAGTTTCTAGATTGCTTTTCAACAAGCCAGATCCTGAGCATTTTACAACGCACGGCAAAGGCAATGACGCCAAGCAGCCAACTCTTTATCGTCGAAACCTTTTGGGATAGACAGCCATCGGCCGCCTCTGCCTATTGCGTAAATGCCACTAGCCTCTATTTCAGCGCCATGGCCAATGGCAATAGCCGCATGTATCACTCTAAGGATTTATTGGCCCTGCTTCACCAAGCGGGACTGTATGTGGATGAAGATACAGACAATCTTGGCCTAGGGCACACGCTACTGCGCTGTAAACTCAAACCTTAAGTTTAATGGCAACCTTTAAGTAAGAAAAAATTATTATATGAATAAAATTAATCAAATTTATTTACCATTGATACCCGCAGTACACTGAGGACATCAAAACAGCGCCCCAAAAAAGCGATGTTAAGCATTGTCAGTATTGAGAGGTATTCAACATGACTTCAAAACGCAAACGCTGGACATCCCACGCAGCTAAACTTCCCAGCCCTATGGCAGGGCTAGCACTTGCCATTGCCAGCTTAGGTTGGACATGGGAGAACATGACACCTTCACTTAATGGCGCAGGACAACTCACAGGCGCCATCATCGCCTCTGTGTTGCTGTTACTGCTCATGGGTAAGTTTATGCTGCATCCGACTATTCTAAAGGACGAACTCAGCCACCCAGTGATTGGTAGCGTGATCCCCACCTTCGCCATGGGGCTGATGGTGGTGTCTAAAACACTCGGCGATTATTTCCCCCAAGCTGGCTTAACCCTGTGGCTAGTGGCCATAGGTATACATGTGCTCTTCTTAAGCGCGTTTATCTACTACCGCGCCATCGATTTTAAACTCGAGCACATGGTACCAAGTTGGTTTGTGCCACCGATTGGCATCATAGTCGCGGCGGTGTCTTTCCCTGTATCTGACTACCAATGGCTAGCAAACGCCATTTTGGTTTTTGGAATGTTAGCTTACTTAGTCATGCTGCCTTTAATGCTCTATCGCCTCATTTTCTGTCAGGCGATACCCGACGCAGCTAAACCAACCATTGCGATTCTCGCGGCGCCCGCCAGTTTATCACTCGCAGGTTATTTAACCGTTTGCGAGCAGGCGTCAATTCCCTTAGTCGCCTTACTGCTGAGCATCGCCATTTTGATGACGAGCATCATCTACTTGGCCTTCTTTCACCTGTTAAAGCTGCCCTTTAGCCCAGGCTATGCCGCCTTTACCTTCCCTATGGTTATCGGTGCAACCGCGCTCTTTAAAACCGCAGCTTGGTTAACCCAGTTCAATAACATGGGTGAATTAGCGGTATGGATAAAATACCTAGCAGAGTTCGAGCTTGTGATCGCCACCTTAGTGGTTGTCTATGTTGCTCTACGCTATTTAGGACACTATTTTCCAGTACGCTTTAAAGCGATAGAACAAACAAACATACTTGAGAGTAAATAAACAGAATTACAGTTTGTAAAATGTATTAGTTTTACATGAGAGATTATTTTCAAACTAGAACATAAACAAAAGGAAGGTGAATATATATTCACCTTCCTTTTATATTTAAGCGATTACACTTTTGATATTAATTTTAACAAACGATTACTTATTAACCTTTACAAAATTGAGTGCTGTAATTGTTGAATCCATCACTACAAATCGTGAAGAACAAAATTACATCAAATTAAACCGCACAAAAAACCTTATATAGTCCAACACTTAAAGCGTTTAATTCTCAATATATAGAATGGCAAACCCTATATTAATCAGCTTTTATCTTTTTTACATGAAAATAATTAAAAAATATTATTTTCACAACTCAACACTCGATCCAAAATAAAAAACAAAAACAAAATACCTCATTAACAAAGCGCGCAAAAACAAGAAACAAAAAGAAGTATCACAAACAAATTCCTCAGTAAATACACAAAACTCCCATGTTTATTGGCTCAAGACAAATCTACTTACAACCTTTAAATGATTTAAACTAACAAATTAACAACAAGATCCATTAAAGCTCAGTGTTGCACTTGTTATTTTCTTGTGTTTATATCCGGAGCTTAATTAAATGAGTGCTTATTATTTACATAAGTAACCATTTAAGAAAAATAAAAATAAACATACAACATGTGTTAAGGGAGAATAAAATGCGCGCAAATTCTACATTAGCCAAAGCGGTTCGCTTTGCGTTAATAGGCGGAGCTGCTACAGCGGCTTTATCAACGTCAGCAGTATTTGCTGCTGAAGACGGTGCAAAAGTTGAACGTATTGAAGTAACGGGCTCACGTATTAAACGTACCGATATGGAAGGATCATCACCCGTTACAACTATCAGTGCCTCCGATATAGAGAAAACAGGTGAAATGTCTGTTGCTGACGTACTGCGTAGAAGTAACTTAAACAGCTTCGGGTCTACTTCAGAACGTTCAGGTAGTAGTGCTCAGTCACAAGCGACAATTAACCTCCGTGGTGCGGGTTCAGATCGTACTTTAGTGCTATTAAATGGCAAGCGTATGCCAGGCTCGCCAACATTAGGTGGAACCGCTGTCAATCTTAATACTATCCCAACTGCTGCGATTGAAAGAATTGAGGTATTAACAGATGGTGCTTCCGCAGTATATGGCTCAGATGCTGTTGCTGGCGTAGTCAATATTATTCTTAAAAAAGGCTTTGAAGGCCTTGAAGTTTCAGCGACCAGCTCACAACCAGTGCAAGATGGTGGTGAAGAATGGAAGACACAAATTGTGGGTGGCGCTGTTGGTGAAAAAGGCAGTGTCACTTTCTCTTTTGAACACTTAAACCGCGAAATCATTTATCAACGTGATCGCTGGTTTTCAAGTTCTTCCAATGTCCTAGCGCCAAAATTTGACGATACCACTGGCGTTTCATATTCTGCCCGTAATTTCCTTGATGGGAAAACAGGCAAATTCAAACCCATGACGGCTTGTGATAATCCTAAGATGGTGGGTGGCGGGCATACCTACGATGGTGGCAGTGGTAACTATTTCTGTGGTTACGATTTTACTGCAGAAGCTGCAAACCATGCTGCACGCTCTTACACTGCTGGCTATGTAAATACAGAATATGAACTTTCTGATGAAATCGTATTTCAAGGCTTAGGTCTATTCTCTCGCAATGAAACTTTCGGTCGCTATGCTCCGGCCGCAGGCTGGTTTAATGTCGCCCCAGGCCAAGTTGAAGTAAAAAATTATGATGCGGATGGCAAATACACTGGTAACAGTTTGAACGAAAATGCTGGGCGAGCTTATTATCGCTTCACAGATGTTGGTACTCGTGATGCAAAAACTGTCGATTACAGCACTGATATACAATTGGGATTAGTTGGTACACATGACAGCTTTGGCTGGGACTTCACATACCATTACAATTTAGCTGAAAACAGTAACTATGGTACTGGATATGTACACAGACCTACGGTTGAAAGATATGTGAAAGATGGTATTTTCAACTTTGGTCCTGAAGGAAATAGTGCATCTGTTATAGCGGACATGGCTCACGAAACCCTCAAGCAAGACATAATGGAGTTTCAAAGTGTTAATGCTGGTGTAAACTTTGAGGCCATTGAGTTACCTGCTGGTAACATTGGTTTGTACTTAGGAACTGAAGCTCTCCAATATAAATATGACGCTAACGTTGATGCGCAAACTGCTGCTGGTGCCGTTATTGGTTCAGCTGGTAACGGTGCTTCAGGTGATCGTGATGTCTATGCACTGTTCGCCGAATCCATTATCCCTGTAACCGAAGACTTAGAATTAAACTTAGCTTATCGCTATGATAACTACTCTGACTTTGGCTCTGCAACAACACCAAAAGTCGCTCTAAGATATCAAGTCTTAGATGATGTTGTATTCAGAGCATCATGGGGTCAAGGTTTCCGCGCTCCATCATTATCAGACCTAATTGCAGCAGATTCTTTCAGTGCAGATACAGCAACGGATTACCATTACTGTGATGTGCAAGGCACTAATGTTGCTGGCTGTATAGCTAAGCAATATGATGTGACACGCACTGCGAATAGCAAATTACAACCAGAAACATCAGATTTCTACAACTTAGGACTCGTATGGGATATCACTGATAAGCTAAGTAGTAAAGTTGAGTATTACAGCTTAGATATCAAAGATGTTATTACTTTTGTCTCTTTAGACTCACTATTAAAAGAAGAACAAAAAGTTGGTTACGGTAACTTAAGCCGCGGTGAAATCAAACGTATAGGCGATAATCCGAATGGAATGTTGTTGTCAGCAACAACACCTAAAGCAAATGGCAAAGGTTTCGATACTTCTGGTATAGACTTCAATCTAACATATAGTGGATTTGAAACCGCTATTGGTGACTTTAGCAGTTCGTACGATCTAAGCTATATTCTTTCATATAATGAGGAAGAATATTTTGAGGGGCCAGTAAATGATAAAATTGGCCGTAATGGTATGCCTGAATTCAGGTTCACTTGGGTTATCGACTGGAGCTATGGTGATCACTCAGCATCAATATTGACACAATATATTGATGGTCAATCAGAAAAAACAGATCCAAAAACATACGCCCAAGTTGGAAGCTTGTCTTCGCAAACCACATTCGATGTTAGCTATGGCTATGCTACACCGTGGGAAGGAAAAATTAGTTTAGGTATTCGTAACTTAACTAATGAAGATCCGGTTTTAGATTCTAATCTTAAATATGATGCTTCTCTATACAGCCTATATGGCCGTACATTTACGGCAACATATACACAGAAATTCTAATATCGTCTTTATCAATTAGAACCTAATCAAAAAACGGCATCTTCGGATGCCGTTTTTATTTGCTGTATTTGCGAAGCCCAGTGAATAAGCATAAAAATGCCCAGCTATTTGCTGGGCATTTTCTTATCCTTCAACAGGTTATTTAAAACATTCTAGGAATGCTTCGTCAGCTTGATTTCACTCGCATGTTGAGGTTTTTCGGTATGTGAATGGGGCGCAGAAAAGTGCTCATGATGAGCTTTGTGTGGATCGCTTGACGGCGTTTTCCCCTGCTCTACCCACCAATAACCTAAACCCACAATCACACCGCCGCCGACAATATTGCCAAGGGTGACTGGGATTAAGTTGTTGAATATAAAGTTAGTTACAGTTAAATCAGCAAACTGCTCTTGAGTCACACCTAAAGATGTGAAGAATTCTGGGCTGGCGATAGATTGGATCATCATGCCCATAGGCACCATAAACAGGTTAGCGATACTGTGCTCAAAACCGCTGCTGACGAACATGGCCACGGGTAAGATTAACAGTAGGGATTTAGTTAACACATCACGGCTGGCGAAGGTCATCCACACGCCTAAACACACCAACATGTTACATAAGATGCCTAAGCTAAAGGCTTGGATCCAAGTGTGATGCAGTTTGTGTTGCGCAACTTTAAGGGCATTTAATCCCCAGTTACCGCCATCGAGTTCATACATGCCCGCGGCGGTGATTAAGCAAACCATCAGTATAGCACCGACAAAATTGCCCGCATAAACCCGGCACCAACATTTGAGTAATTCAGCGCTAGAGACCTGTTTTTGTGCCCAGGCGACGGTACTCAGTACTGAGCTGGTGAACAGCTCGCCGCCGCAAACAACCACTAAAATTAGGCCTAAACTAAAGGCTATCCCACCAACGAAACGAACTAAGCCCCAAGACGCATCGCCAGCACCTGTGGTCACTGTCAGATAAAATACAAAGGCTAAGGCGATGAAGGCGCCAGCAAACACAGCCAGGCCAAAGGATTGCCAAGGCGCTTTAACCACTTTGCTAGTACCGTAAATTTCCGCCTGATTGTAACAACTAAAGTGCGCTGAAACCTGTGGCGCTTCGTGGGCAGTGTTTGTCACCGTTGGGGTTGATGATGGATTTGGGCTTTTCATTGCATGACTCCAACTTCAGATAAACAGACTTGAATGCGTAGCATATATCTCTCCTGCAGCGCCGTTGCGCAGATAGCACGAATCAAAACCGAGATGTTGATTTGCTGAAAATGATGATTCACTAAAGTCTCGCTTTGTACCATACAACGCGCTAATGCTGTGAAGTAGATATTGCTAAAGCGTGATGTTATTCACACCAAAAATGTGAAAACTTTGAAGCCAAAAACACAAAAGGTTAATTGGTCTTACCAATAGCGGTCAATTTTAGCCACCAGAATGACATGCTATTTAGGTTGTCCATAACACCAAAATGGCTCGTATCCAGCTAATTCAACTCTCAAGTACACTCGTTATCAAACTTGCTATCAAACGGTTCACAAAATCAGCTTCAGTAAACTCAGCTCTACTCAGTCGTGAAGCATTGATTTGGCAGTAAAGCATAGATGTGGCAATAGATTGACTCGCACACTTCAATATCGACTGGATTGACTCCGCCAGCGCTCCACGCCTCAGTATTGACAGTTTAGCCCAGCAGCAAGCGACAACATGCCTGATGAGTGGTAAAAGCCTTGCTCAGCCACTCTTTTATGTTTTTTAGCGGAATTCAGGCATTACCGTTTGGCCAGAGGGGGAAACCCTATGCCATTCCCTAAGCATCAACGAGATTAGCGAATAAACTACAATTAATACAAATAGCTAACAAGGAGCTTGTTTCTAAGTCACGAACACAACAGCCACTGTCATACCCTATTTATCCGGCCATCACCAACCCAGCAAAAATCAATCTATACGAGGATAGATTTCTCCCAGATAAAGGGGGACAGTAAATGACAACAACCATAGGTTTATTGATCTAGGAAGTCATAGGTTTGAATGTCACACCAAGTTGAAAAGCGTGCTGTATTCCTAATTGTGGTAAAAAAATGCTACCTAGCTAGCAAATTTGGGATTAAGCGAGCACAAACCAATCCGTTTAAGATGCGATAGCGGCAGACCTATGTTAATATGCTTGTGGGCAATTGGTCTTACCAATTACAAAAGAGATTGATCGGTAGCCGATAATCAAAGTAAGCGAATATTTGTCATCTTATCGGGTATCAATAGACAGACTTTTGGAGTGACAGCACTTCAAAATCCAGTTCCCATCATAGGGCGTCATCATGAAGGGAGCTTTATTTCAGGAATTAGCTATTGGCTTATACTCAGCATCGCTTCACGCTGATCGCCAATAACCTTTATCTCAACCAGAAGGTATTAGTACGATGACCGAAAAAACTGAACTGTTTGCCAACGCATGGGAAGGCTTTACCCCTGGCGATTGGAAATCTGAAGTCAATGTACGTGACTTTATCCAACAAAACTACGCGCCTTTTGAAGGCGACGAATCATTCCTTGCCGGTGCCACCGAAGCGACCACAACCCTGTGGGATAAAGTCATGGAAGGCATCAAACAGGAAAACCGTACCCACGCGCCTGTTGATTTCGATACTAAGATGGTCTCTACCATCACTTCCCACGACGCTGGCTACATCAACAAAGAATTAGAAACTATCGTTGGCTTACAAACAGATGCACCGCTAAAACGCGCTATGTTGCCTAACGGTGGTATTCGTATGGTGGAAAGCTCATGCGCTGCCTACGACCGTGTGCTAGATGAAGACGTTAAATACATCTATTCAGAACTGCGTAAAACCCATAACCAAGGTGTATTCGATGTTTACACCCCAGAAATTATGGCTTGCCGTAAATCAGGTATTTTAACAGGTTTACCTGATGCTTATGGCCGTGGCCGTATCATTGGTGACTATCGCCGTGTGGCACTTTACGGTATCGATTACCTGATGAAAGATAAGTTTGCCCAATTCACTTCACTGCAAGCGCAGTTCGAAGCGGGTGAAGAATTATCAAATGTTATCCAATTACGTGAAGAAATCGCTGAGCAACACCGTGCACTAGGTCAAATGAAGAAAATGGCTGCCAAATATGGCTGCGATATTTCTCGCCCAGCGACCACTGCACAAGAAGCTATTCAATGGACTTACTTCGGTTACTTAGCCGCAGTGAAAAGCCAAAACGGCGCGGCGATGTCATTAGGCCGTACCTCTTCATTCCTCGACATCTATATTGAACGCGATCTGAAAAATGGCACCTTAACTGAGCAACAAGCTCAGGAAATGATTGACCATTTCGTGATGAAACTGCGTATGGTACGTTTCCTACGTACTCCAGAATACGATGAATTGTTCTCTGGCGACCCAATTTGGGCGACTGAGTCAATCGGCGGTATGGGCTTAGATGGCCGTACGTTAGTGACTAAATCAAGCTTCCGTTTCTTGAACACCCTTTACACTATGGGTCCAAGTCCAGAGCCAAACATCACAGTATTGTGGTCAGATAAACTGCCCATCGGCTTCAAAAAATATTGCGCCAAAGTGTCTATTGACACTAGCTCAATCCAATATGAAAACGATGACCTAATGCGTCCAGATTTCCAATCAGACGACTATGCTATCGCCTGTTGTGTAAGCCCAATGGTTGTGGGTAAACACATGCAGTTCTTCGGTGCCCGCGCCAACTTAGCTAAAACTATGTTGTATGCGATTAACGGCGGCGTTGACGAAAAGCTGAAAATCCAAGTTGCCCCTAAAGCCGACCCTATCACTGACGCCGTATTAAACTACGACGACGTGATGAATCGCTTAGACGGTTTAATGGATTGGTTAGCGACTCAATATGTCACTGCACTGAACTCAATCCACTTCATGCACGACAAGTACTCTTACGAAGCGGCGCTAATGGCACTGCACGACAGAGACGTACGTCGCACTATGGCTTGTGGTATTGCGGGTCTGTCTATCGCAGCCGACTCACTGTCAGCCATCAAATTCGCCACAGTAAAACCTGTTCGTGATGAAAACGGCATTGCAGTTGATTTCGAAATCAGCGGTGACTATCCAAAATTTGGTAACAACGACCCACGTGTTGATGATATCGCCTGTGACTTAGTTGAACGTTTTATGGCGAAAATTCGCGACCGTAAAATGTATCGCAATGCGATCCCAACGCAGTCAATTCTGACCATCACCTCAAACGTGGTTTATGGTAAGAAAACCGGTAACACCCCAGATGGTCGTCGTTCAGGTGCGCCATTTGCACCGGGTGCAAACCCTATGCATGGCCGTGATGAAAAAGGCGCAATCGCTTCTTTAACCTCAGTGGCAAAACTCCCATTTGCCCACGCTCAAGATGGTATCTCTTATACCTTCTCAATCGTGCCAAATGCGCTGGGTAAAGATGATGATGCTCGCCGTACCAACTTAGCGGCATTGATGGACGGATACTTCGACCACAATGACAAAAAAGAAGGTGGCCAACACTTGAACGTCAACGTGATGAACCGCGAGATGCTCGAAGATGCCGTTAAGCATCCAGAAAAGTATCCACAGCTGACCATCCGTGTTTCTGGCTACGCTGTGCGCTTCAATTCACTGACGCCAGAGCAGCAACAAGATGTGATCACGCGTACATTCACCAAAGGTCTGTAAGCTAAATTAGTCAAGGCTGTAGTACACTGTGCTACAGCCTCACTTATTTTAACAGGAGTCACAATGGCAGTTATCGGTCGGATCCACTCAGTGGAATCCTTTGGCACAGTCGATGGTCCAGGCATACGGTTTATCACCTTTATGCAAGGCTGTTTAATGCGCTGCCAGTATTGCCACAACCGTGACACTTGGGATCTTGATGGCGGAAAAGAAGTTCTGGTCGATGAGTTAATGAGTCAAATCATCAGCTATCGGCCTTTTCTCGATGCCAGCAATGGTGGTGTTACGGCCAGTGGTGGTGAAGCCATTTTACAGGCAGAATTCGTCGCCGAATTATTCACAGCCTGTCAGCAAGAAGGTATTCATACCTGTTTAGATACCAATGGTTTTGTACGTAAGTACACGCCAGTAATTGATGAGTTACTCGACCACACTGACTTGGTCCTGCTCGACATCAAGCACATGGACGATGAAAAACATATTGAGTTAACTAAAGTCAGCAACCATAGAACATTGCAATTTGCGCAGTATTTGGCAGAGCGTAATCAAGCAACTTGGATACGGTATGTGGTGGTGGGCGGATTTACCGACGATGAAGCATCGGCATTACAACTGGCCGAGTTTATCAAGCCCATGAAAAACATTGAAAAGGTAGAATTGCTACCCTATCACGAATTAGGTAAACACAAGTGGGAAGCCATGGGCGAAAGCTATCAACTCGATGGCATATCACCACCGAGCCGAGAAACCATGGAAAAGATCAAAGCCGTATTTGTTGGGCAAGGGATTAACGCGATTTATTAATCCACAGTAATAGAAAAGCCAACACGGATAACAGCAGCAACGGCCTAAAGTTCTTCCCAATAACTGGCATCTAAACGCTCAAAGGCTATTTTTAAAATCAGGGCCATATCGAGATAACAGGCTTTAGCGCCTAAAGTTTGGCAATTGATACCCATGGACGACAACTTCGCACTCAACTGGTTACTCCAGTCGAACAGCGTTAACGGTAATGGATGGCGCGCTCGCCAACCTAACCACAGCAGCCCCTGTAACGGTAAGCTGATGAAAAATAAACCGAGAGTGACAGCTTGGGGCAGAAATGCCCAACCGTGAATATACAGCTGGCTCATACTCACAAAAAACGCCAACACTGGCATCACCAGTATGGCTAACTGAGTAGCTCGGACGACCCGATACTCAGGGAAATAAAAACCCAGTTGTCTAACCATAGGCCAAGTCTTCATATATTGATGACCATCACCTAAGGTTTTGAGGATCTTAATGCTCAATTTTAGACACCAACTACAATGGAATACTGCTTTTACCATAGCACAATCTGGCGAATCGCCCCAAGACTGTTATGGTAAAAACACCGCAGATCCTAATTTTTTTGAATCGTTATATTAAACACAATGGCAAAGGGTTTACACATGTCAAATAATCTGGTTTTAGTTCTCAATTGCGGTAGCTCTTCTCTCAAATTTGCCGTCATTGACGCGCAAACAGGTGACGATCAAATTTCTGGCTTAGCCGAATGTTTTGGTTTAGAAGACTCGCGCATTAAATGGAAAATCAACGGCGAAAAACATGAAGCGGCCTTAGGCGCATTTACGGCTCACCGTGAAGCAGTTGAATACATTGTTAATAAAATCCTTGCGGAACAGCCTGAATTAGCAGCAAAAATTCAAGCCGTTGGCCACCGTATCGTTCACGGCGGTGAAAAGTTCACTCGCTCTGTGATCATCGACGAAAGCGTGATCAAAGGTATCGAAGATTGTGCTTCACTAGCCCCCCTGCACAATCCTGCTCACCTTATCGGCATCCGTGCAGCCATTGCCTCTTTCCCTAAATTGCCACAGATTGCTGTATTTGATACCGCTTTCCACCAAAGCATGCCAGACAGAGCTTATGTCTACGCCCTGCCTTACAAGTTATACCGTGAACACGGTATCCGTCGTTATGGCATGCATGGCACGAGTCATTTATTCGTTAGCCGTGAAGCGGCAAAAATGCTCAACAAGCCCATTGAAGAAACCAACGTTATCTGTGCTCACCTGGGCAACGGCGCGTCGGTCACGGCCATCAAAGGCGGCAAAAGTGTCGACACGTCTATGGGCTTAACCCCATTAGAAGGTTTGGTCATGGGCACACGTTGTGGCGATATTGACCCTTCAATCATCTATCACTTAGTTCACCAACTGGGTTACACCTTAGAAGAAGTGAATAACCTGATGAACAAGCAAAGTGGTCTGCTGGGGATTTCCGAGCTGACTAACGATTGCCGCGGCATCGAAGAAGGTTATGCCGACGGTCATAAAGGCGCGACCTTAGCCTTAGAAATCTTCTGCTACCGTTTAGCCAAATACATCGCCTCTTACACTGTGCCACTGGGCCGTTTAGATGCAGTCGTCTTCACCGGCGGCATTGGTGAAAACTCAGACTTAATCCGTGAAAAAGTACTCAACATGCTGGAAATCTTCAATTTCCATGTTGATAGCGAACGCAACAAAGCGGCACGTTTCGGTAAGAAAGGCATCATCACTCAAGATAAAGGCACGATTGCCATGGTGATCCCAACGAACGAAGAATGGGTTATCGCCGAAGATTCAATTAAACTGATCAACAAATAAAAAATGACCTTAGCCGTTTGCTCACCCAAACGGCTTTACGCTTTACATAGCCATACTCACAAGCAAATTTGCAGAAACTCTTCTGCCAAAAACCATCGAAACTAGAGGTTTTTATGTCTCGTAATATTATGTTAATCCCCATAGGTACCGGAGTCGGCCTGACCTCCTTAAGCCTTGGGATGGTTCGCGCACTGGAGCGCCACGGAGTTAAAGTTCAGTTCTTTAAGCCGATTTCCCAACTTAGACCTAATGATAACGGCCCAGAACGCTCAACCACTATTCTGAGCAAATCGCCGACAGTGAATCCGTTAGAGCCCTTCGACATGGCCCATGCCGAAGCCTTAATTCGTGCTGACCAAACCGACGTACTAATGGAGCAAATCATTGCCCGTGCGTCCGATTGCGCCAGCAACACTGAGACCTTAATTGTTGAAGGTTTAGTGCCAACCCGTAACCATCCCTTTGCCGACGATGTGAACTATGCCATCGCTAAAGCTATGGATGCAGACGTGATTTTTATTGCCACGCCGGGTAGCGATACTTCAACTGGGTTGATGAACCGCCTTGAAATCGCCTACAACTCTTGGGGCGGAAAAAAGAACAAACGCCTGATTGGCGCTGTGATCAACAAGATTGGTGCTCCCGTTGACGACGAAGGTCGCGCGCGCCCTGATCTCTCTGAAGTCTTTGATCACCAAGGTGTTCAACGCTCAGATGCGGCCAGCATGTTCCAAATGCCAGGTAAAAGCCCACTGCGTATTTTAGGCAGCGTGCCATACAACCTTGATCTTGTTGCACCACGTGCCTCGGATCTGGCGAAGCATTTAAGCGCACGCATTCTTAATGCCGGCGAAATGCATACCCGTCGTCTGCGTAAAGTGACGTTCTGTGCCCGCAGTATCCCTAATATGGTGACCCATATTAAGACTGATTCACTACTTGTGACCTCAGGCGATCGCTCAGATGTCATCGTTTCAGCCTGTCTTGCGGCCATGAACGGCGTGAAAATTGGTGCCCTGCTGTTGACGGGTAGCTACGAGCCAGAGCCAGAAATTCTTAAGCTGTGTGAACAGGCCTTTGAAACCGGTTTACCTGTGTTCTTAATCGACAGCAACACTTGGCAAACCTCGCTCAACATTCAACGTTTCGACCATGAAGTACCCGTAGATGACGCGGTTCGTATCGATCTTGTGCAGGATTATGTGGCCAGCCACATCGACCAAACTTGGATTGAAAGCGTCACTAAAAACTCGCCCCGTGAGCATCGCCTGTCACCACCCGCTTTCCGTTACAAACTCACGGAATTGGCGCGCGCCGCCCACAAGACTGTGGTGCTGCCAGAAGGTGATGAGCCACGTACCATTAAAGCGGCGGCCATTTGTGCCGAACGCGGTATCGCTCGCTGTGTACTTTTAGGTAAAAAAGATGAAATCCTGCGTATCGCCGCACAGCAAGATGTGGTTCTGGGCGAAGGCGTGATCATTATCGATCCAGAAGAGGTGCGCGACCGTTACGTAGAACCTATGTTGGAACTGCGTCGCAGCAAAGGCTTAACGGAAGTCGTTGCCCGTGAACAGTTAGAAGACAACATGGTGCTTGGCACTATGATGCTGGCGCAAAACGAAGTTGACGGTATTGTATCTGGCGCGGTTAACACCACAGCCAATACCATCCGCCCACCACTGCAATTGATCAAAACGGCACCGGGCTCAAGCCTTGTTTCGTCCATCTTCTTTATGTTGATGCCAGATCAAGTGCTTGTTTACGGTGACTGCGCAATTAACCCAGATCCCAATGCAGAGCAATTAGCCGATATCGCCATCCAATCAGCGGAATCAGCAAAAGCCTTCGGTATTGAGCCAAGAGTGGCGATGATCAGCTACTCAACCGGTAACTCAGGCACAGGTTCAGATGTGGATAAAGTGCGTGAAGCAACGCGTATCGCCAAAGAAAAACGTCCAGATCTGATTATTGATGGTCCATTGCAATACGATGCGGCGGTTATGCCAAATGTTGCTCGCTCTAAGGCACCTGATAGTCCTGTCGCTGGCCAAGCCACCGTTTTCGTGTTCCCAGACCTCAATACCGGCAACACGACTTACAAGGCTGTACAGCGAAGCGCGGACCTGATCAGTATCGGTCCTATGCTGCAAGGTATGCGCAAACCTGTGAACGACTTATCTCGCGGCGCGTTAGTCGATGATATCGTCTACACTATCGCCCTAACGGCAATTCAAGCAGCACAAAACGACGCGGCTAAAGGCTAACACAGCGAAATCTGCATAGCGTTACGCGCAAAAAGCACTGGTACTTACCGGTGCTTTTTTTATGCTCAAATTTTGCTTAAGCAAGGCTATCGCGCTGCGACAATGGCTCAATAGCAAAGTCAATATGGCAAAATAAGCAGACTAAATACGAGGAGAAACGAATTAAGCGGTGTGAATAAGGTGAGTAAACGGCGAAAAATATCCACAAGTGAAAGTGGAACATGGCGGAAAACTGAAAAGCGTCACTTTTTAACCAGCAGATAAAGCAAGACAATATCAGTAACTTACAAAGTATCACTGAAGTCTTCAACATAGTTTTCCACAGTTTCTGTGGATAACCTTTTTATATGCCTTCTAACTATATGCCACACTCAATAGGCTTGAGTCAACGCATTTTCCCAATAGATCGCAAATAACGACAAAACTTGTGCATTAGAGCTAAAATCGCGATACTCAGAACAAATTCCAATAACTAAAATTTATGCGAACTCTATTATTTATCTCCCTGCTGTTCCTCTTTGGTTGTGGCGATCCATCGACGGAAAATCAACGCCAGTTATCGCCCGAAGAAGTGAGCTTAGGCTTTTTTAAAGCGATTTATGTCGATCGCGATGTTGAACAAGCCAAGCAATTTGTCGATGAGCCAATTAAACAAGTGCTCACCCATTACTATATTGCCGCCGCAGTGCAGCGCAATATGCTCGGCCTGTCGATGACCAATGTTGAAATGGAAATTGATGATATCGATATCGACTTCTTCCGTAAATTTACCAAAGATGTCATTGTCGTGATCAAAATGAAAGGGCTTAAAGGCGGTCAGCCGTGGATTGATGACAGGACCATACGTCTTCACAAGATTGGCAGTAAGTGGACTATCGTCGAGCTGATGCCAGAAAAGCGCAAAGTAAACGGTTAATCTCCCTTCCCGCTCGCCACTTTTATTGTGCATGTCTTGTCATGTGCTCAATCCTAGCGCCGATTTCAGCTAAAAAAATAGCAACCCTAAGGTTGCTATTTCAATGTGCTTGTTTTGTTACGTCCGACTCATAAGTACCGTCAGTCTAATCGTTATCGATTAGGCCTGGATCACTTCTTCTTCGCTTTCAGCAGGTAAAGACGTCAGTACATCGTCTTTCACTTGATAATAAGCATTTTCGTATTCATGAACTTCCATAACAACTCCTGCTTGATTGGGTAAGGTCGCAGAGGCATGTCATTCTATGCTGACATTTTGCCTATGAGGAAAGGGATATATTCCGTGGGCAGGAGTATAACAAAGCCAAAACTATAATTACAGAAAACTTTCAGTTTTGTTTCTTCCTCGATGACATTTAAGGCGTGTTATCACTTATAAAGCTTAAAATCTGTACCGAAAGCTGAAAGCCTTTCATCTTTGACGATGATATTTAGCCGCCCATGACGCCATTTAAATGCTGCCCTATATGCACAAACGCTATTAACAGAAATCGCTTACAAACAATGAATCTAGGGAAGTGTGACGCTAGCTGCTATCAATTAAGTAATGACGCGAGTAGGAGGTAAGATATGAACGCACTTATTGAGCTTGAAGCCACCACACTAACGACATTATTTAGCCACGGCGATATATTAGGGATCCGCATGTTTATGGAACACATGAATATGCCATTAGATGTTCAGGACAGGCTTTATGATGAAATTTCCGCCCTCAAACACTTAGACCAACATCAAGTCTGTAAAGTGATTGAAACCTTTGGACAATCGCAGCTCTCTGAGCGATTAAGCTACTGACGGAGCGTTTAAGCGAATGATTGGGCGATTATATAACTGAGAGATAATTTACTGAGTAGCCATTTGCTCAGTAACAATTTGCTCATAAACAAGTGACCGCGTAAAAAGCTAAACACTCAAGCTAGTTTGACAGCAAGGTTGCCTTGAGTTTGCACATCCATATTTGTTGCATTTTTAAAATCAGCAATTAAATTTTCCATTTAGCTTCATTAAAAACCGACAAAAAAGGCCAGTTAATACTGGCCTGTTAAGCTAAATCAAGACTAGGTTTGAGTCGATAAACGGTAACGCAGCACCTTAAGCGACTTCTCTTCCGACACATCCATAAACGCTGGCGGATTGGCTAAGCGCTCTATGTATTCGAGTGCTGGCGCCGCATCTGCGACCTGCTGGCGTAGGAAAGAGGTATCGAGCTCGGGGGCATTTAGACAGAGTAACACTTCGCCATTCTCGGCAAGTAACTCAGGTAAACGCCTGATTAAACGTACATAATCTTTAGTCGCGACAAAACTGCCCTTTTGATTGCTCGGTGGATCGGCCACAATAATGTCGTAGGGACCGAGCTTTTTCAGTTTGCCCCAAGATTTAAAAATATCATGGCCTAAAAAACGTGCTCCCGCACTAAAGTCATTCAGCAAATGATTCTGTTTGCCTATGCCTAATGCGCCTTTGCTCATGTCCATATTGACCACTTCATCGGCGCCGCCTTGCAATGCCGCCACCGAGAAACCACAGGTATAGGCAAATAAATTAAGCACTTTTTTATAGCGGGCATTTGCTCTCACCCACTCGCGGCCGTTGGCCATATCGAGGAATAAACCGTGGTTTTGTCCGCGCATTAAATGCACCTGAAAGCGTGCGCCATTTTCACTAACAATATGCGGCTCAGGCACTTCGCCTTGCAGCACTTGAGTAAAGGTCTCGCCCGCACTGCGGTATTGGTAGACTAAATTCAGTTGGCTATCAGCACGAATGACCTGCCAACGCGCCGCAATGGCCTGCTGGCATGTGGCTAAATCGTCATCGGCTAAGGGAGTGAAACTGGTCAGCAATAGCACTGGCGCAAACCAATCTAAACATAGGTGTTCACAACCCGCGTAGTGTCCTCCGCGGCCGTGAAATAACCGCACTGCATCATCACCTAATTCAATTGTCGCTAGCGCTTGTATAAAACTTTGCATCTTCTATTACTTACTCTCTGTTGTACTTATATCGGCGTCATCGCCATCGGAACTTGAGTTTTCCGTGTTGCTGGCCACGAACTTATCTTCAACATCGTCCGATAATAATATGGCTAACCAGTTACCACTCTTACTCGATTCGAGGGCAATTTTAACCACCATAGTCAGCGGCACCGACAGCAACATGCCCACAGAACCTAGCAACCAGCCCCAAAAAATTAACGATAAAAACACCACTAAGGTCGATAAGCCTAAGCCGCGGCCCATAAATTTAGGTTCAATCATATTGCCCATCACCATATTGGCACCGACATATAAAAGTGCAGTACCGCCCGCTGCCGCAGGGCCAAGCTGAATAAAGGCTAATAACACCGCAGGAATGGCGGCGATGATAGAACCGATATTGGGAATGTAATTAAATAGGAAGGCGATCACCGCCCATAGCATGGCGTAATCCACACCAATAATGGTTAAACCGACACCGACGATAACCCCGGTCGCTAAACTCACTAGCGTCTTGATCACCATGTACTGATTAACCGATTGCAAAAAGCGGTCAATCTGCTTGAGGCGCATATCGGGATCGTCCAGCGCCAGATGCAATTTCTTTGGCAACGATTGTGCTTCAAACAGCATAAATACGATGGTTAAGATGATCAGAAATAAATTCGCCATCACATTGCCAACACCCGACAGCATATTCGTGGTCATAGACAAGGCCATGCCAGGATCAAAATACGCTAACACTTGATCCTTCGAAATCTGAATATTGAAGGAATGTAACTTATTTAATATCCAAGCAAATTGCTCGACTAACTGCACCCGATATTGGGGTAATTGCTTGGAGAACTCATTGACTGAACTGCCGACAACCGAGGCTAACCAGAGGCCCATCAACACAATAAAGCCCATCAAGAGGATCACCGCAAGCCATTTAGGCACACGGAATTTGGTCATTAAACCAATCGCGGGATTACAAATCACCGCCAAAAAACTGGACAGCACAAACGGCACCACAATCGGGCTCGCCGCCTTAATCCCTGCCAAAATAATCACTACAAAGGCCATAACCGCAAAGCCACGGTAAGCAGCGGAGGGCGCATTAGGTCGCGTCATTTATTAAAAATCCTTCTTGATCTTAGATAAAATTGTTAGGCTAACCCGAGAACACACTTAACCTCAGAAACCTTAGCTTAAGATAGCCATTTGCCATTATGAAACCAGAAACCGCGATTATACGCATTAAAAACTTAAGACTTCGTACTTTTATCGGCATTAAAGAAGATGAAATTCAAAATCGCCAAGACGTGATCATCAATGTCGTGATCCATTATTGTGCCGAGCGTGCCCGTAACAGTGATAATGTTGAGGATGCACTCAATTACCGCACTATCACCAAAAAGATCATTGAGCTGATTGAGAATAACCGTTTCTCATTACTCGAAAATCTCACCAGCCAAACGCTGGCCATCGCCAGTGAGCATCCTTGGGTTGAATTTGCAAGTGTTGAAATCGACAAACCCCATGCCCTGCGCTTTGCCGATTCAGTCTCTATGGAGTTGTGTTATCAGAAATAATCTCGCTAGAAATACCCAGACTAAGTGATCGTTGCACACCGTATTTCGGTATATATCCTCAGAGCTCAACCGATAAGAGAGGTTCCATGAATATACTGATCACTGGCGCAAGCGGCTTTATTGGCCGCCAATTAGTCGAACGATTGGCGCCCCATCATCAACTGACGTTATTAACGCGTTCAGTGCAACAAACGCAAAGAATTCTCGGTAATCAGCACCATTACCTTGAGAGCCTCGATGCGCTGAGCGACCTGAATCATATCGACGCCATAGTGAATCTTGCGGGCGAGCCGATCGTCGCTAAGCGCTGGAGCAAAAACCAGAAACAGCGGATTTGTGATAGTCGTTGGGATATCACGGCAAGATTAACTCAGCTCATACAGCAGAGTAGTAATCCGCCTAAGATCATGGTGAGTGGTTCGGCCGTGGGTTATTACGGTCGTCATGATGATAAATTGCTTGATGAATCCAGTGGTGCCCATGTTGAGTTTAGCCATGACATCTGCCGAAAATGGGAGCAAGAAGCGCTTAATGCAAACACTGAGCAAACCCGCGTCTGCATTATCCGTATCGGGATTGTGTTAGGAAAAGGCGGCGCATTAGAGAAAATGCTACCGCCCTTTAAGCTCGGACTCGGTGGCCCAATTGGTCATGGACGTCAAGGCATGAGCTGGATCCATGTGCAAGATCTCATCTCCCTTATCGACTTTTTACTCAGCCAAGAACATTGCAAAGGCGTATTCAACGCCACAGCCCCCAACCCAGTCAGTAACGCTGTGTTTACCAAAGCGCTTGGAAAAGCACTCAATCGCCCTGCCCTTATCACGACCCCTCCGCTTGCATTACGCTTGGCTATGGGTGAAATGTCAGAGCTGCTGACCGAAGGACAGTTTGTTTATCCTAAACGCGCCCTCGAAGCCGGTTTTCAGTTTCAATTCAGTGACCTCGACAATGCCTTAACCGACGTGTTAGCCAAATAGGCTAGCACGCTGATGCTAACAATCTTGCGGAATCTTGCATAAAACATCGACTATTCGGGCGCTAATGCGCACGAATTTCGGTGCTAAGGCTGGCTAGATGTTGACGTAAGCACAAGCGCCACTTTAGTAACACCAGAAAAACAATATAGTAACATCATGATTTGTAATGTGATTTAGCGACAGCGCGGCACTTTTCTGCTAAACTCGCCTCCATTCGGTCATAGGAGGCACGCATTAATCGCCTCAACCTTGACCACAGATAGACTCAGCAACACCTCATAAATAGACAGTTATTTATGCTCAAGAACAGGCTATTTAATCTGCTGTTCTTGGCCTGTAAACCATAAAACGAAACACACTCGCGCTCACTCATCCTTTAAATTTTTATCGGATTGACACTGATCTGTCCTCGACATCAAGCGCTTAACATCCAGCATTAGCAGGTACTTAATAACAAGATGGGTGACTCCTCAATGGGCATTGTGCTCACTGAAATGCCCACACTAAGACAGTTTGTAAGGAATTTTCATGCACACGACCTATACGATTGGCGAGCTAGAATCATTTTTAATTGCCATTTTCGTGCTGTTTATCGGCCACTCCATCAATCGCCATGTACGTGTCTTTAGGCAATATAATATCCCCGAACCCATAGTGGGTGGCCTCGTTGTCGCCGCGGGTGTTGCATTTCTTCACTTTCAAAATATCAGTCTCGACTTCAGCTTATCGCTGCAAAATACCTTAATGCTGATGTTTTTCAGCACAATTGGCCTCTCAGCAAACTACAAGCTGTTACTTAGCGGTGGTAAAAAAGTCTTTATCTTTCTGGGTGTTGCCTCGATTTATATTGTTATCCAAAACGCCGTCGGCGTCAGTTTAGCCAATCTGTTAGGACTAGACCCGATTATGGGCCTTATCGCAGGGTCAATTACCCTGTCGGGTGGCCATGGAACGGGCGTCGCTTGGTCACAAACCTTTGCGGAAAACTACGGTATCAATACTTTAGAGTTTGCCATGGCCGCTGCGACCTTTGGTTTAATCATGGGCGGGATCATAGGTGGCCCCGTTGCGCAGCGATTAATCGGTAAACATAATCTTGTCTCTCGCTATGGGATTGGTCGCAAGCATCACAGTGAACATCCGCATTTAGTGACTTACGATCAGTTAGAAGAAGATCAAGTCACAGCCAAAACCATATTAGAAACCCTGTTTGTACTGCTGCTGTGTGTTGCAGGCTCAAAATGGCTCACGCTGTGGATCAGCCAATCGGGCATAGCTTGGCTCAAAATGCCCGACTTTGTTTATGCTCTCTTCCTTGGCGTTATCATCGCCAATATCACTGAACTCACCCGCGGCTATAAGCCCCATACTGAAAGTATCGATGTCATAGGCACAGTCGCCCTGTCACTGTTCCTTTCTATGGCTTTGATGACCTTAAAGCTATGGGAGATTTTTGATTTAGCCATCCCGCTGCTCGTCATCTTACTGGTGCAAACCGCAGTACTGGCGGTGTTCGCCTATTTCGTGACATTCAAAGTGATGGGCAGTAATTACGATGCGGCGGTGATCACTGGCGGCCACTGCGGCTTTGGTATGGGCGCAACACCAACGGCGGTAATGAACATGGGCGCGCTCGTCTCGCGCACAGGGCCGTCGCCCCAAGCCTTTATGGTTGTGCCTATCGTCGGTGCTTTCTTTATCGACATCGTTAACTTGATTGTCTTGCAGGGCTATCTGAGCTTTATGAAGTAGTCGCTTTTGAAGAAGTTACTTAATGTAAAGCATCGTTGAATCAACCTGTCCCGTCCTAAGATAGGTTGACAGTTTCTAGGCCAGCTCCAGTAGCTGGCCTTTTCTATTATGCACCTGATTGGGTGTTTCCATATCCAAACTCAGGTGCGGTCTCATTTCGTTGTATATCGCTATCGATTCTCTAACAAGTCTCTTCAGCTCTTCCAGCGTTTTACATCGGTAGAGTAAAAACTCCTGCTTCAGGATCCCGTTTACT
>NZ_JAJAEF010000032.1:0-46154 GCF_020447145.1 Shewanella sp. SR1
GCCGATGGTAGTGTGGGGTCTCCCCATGTGAGAGTAGGTCATCGCCAAGCGCCTAATTATCTCATTGAGATGTAACGAAGCCAGCTGAATAAGCTGGCTTTTTTGCGTCTGGAATCTGTCAATTTCAGCGTGATTTTTCGCCTAAATGCCTACTCCACGATGACTATTTCATCAATACGTGTCCTCCGCGTTAGCTGCAATCCTCGCTTTTAGCAGTTACAATGTGTTTTTGTCGTCATTGATCAAACATATGTCTCTATCTCATAGCCTTAAATCGTTTAATTCCTTTGGTTTAGCCCAGTCTTGCGCCGCTCTTGTTGAGGCGCACTCAAAAGAAGCTGTTCAGGCGATGTGTTTGCCACTATGGCAACAGCAATTGCCTATGTTGGTGCTTGGTGGCGGTAGCAATCTGGTCTTCACAGAGGACTTTAACGGTACAGTTGTCAGGATTTTATCGAAGGGGATAAAAGTATCTGAAGACGCAGAAGCGTTTTATCTCGAGGTTGAGGCGGGTGAGAATTGGCACGAGTTAATTCAGTTTACGCTCGAGCATGGCATGTTTGGTTTGGAGAATATGGCGTTAATTCCCGGAACGGTTGGCGCAGCACCTATCCAGAATATTGGCGCTTATGGTGTTGAACTCTGTGATGTATGTGATTGGGTTGAGTATCTTGATTTACCCTCAGGTGAGTTTGTGCGTATAAGCACAGCTGAGTGTCAATTTGCTTACCGTGAATCCATTTTCAAAGACAAATTACGTAATCTTGCCGTAGTCACTGCTGTCGGACTGCGCTTAGTTAAACGGTGGCAACCGCGTTTGGCCTATGGCCCATTGCAATCGTTTGATCCCGCAACCGTTACAGCCCGTGAGATTTTTGAGCGCGTATGCCAAGTGCGCAGTGAAAAGCTCCCTGATCCAGCAGTGCTCGGCAATGCAGGCAGTTTCTTTAAAAATCCAATTGTTAGCGCGGCCTGTTATCTAGATTTAGCACAGCGTTTTCCGACGATAGTGGGTTACGCGCAAGCGGATGCGACGGTGAAATTGGCGGCAGGTTGGTTGATTGAGCAAGCGGGACTGAAAGGTTTTGTGCTTGGTAATGCGGCTGTGCATGACAAACAAGCTTTGGTATTAGTGAATCGAGGCGGGGCAACGGGGCGCGATATTTGTCGCTTAGCGCTGCATGTTATTGCGCAAGTACAGGATAAATTTGGTGTTGTGCTAGAAGCGGAACCTAGAATCATGGGCGCTAACGGTGAAGGAGATTTGTATGTCTGATAATTGGGGAAGAAAGCGCCAGATATTAGCGTTATTGTCTAGCGGTCAATTTGTTTCAGGCGAGCAGTTAGCCACTGAACTTGGGATTTCGCGCGCCGCTGTAAATAAGCACATTGATGCGTTAGAAACTTATGGCGTAGCAATTTATAGCGTTAAAGGCCGTGGCTATAAGCTAGCCAATCCCATCTCTTTGATTGATGCTTCACGTTTAGTGCAGTCAATTGATAACCGTTGTTTTTATTTTGATGAGATCGCAAGCACCAACGGCTTTATGCTGAGCCATACCACTGAGCTAAAGAATGGCGATGTGTGCGTGGCAGAGTATCAATCTGCAGGTCGCGGTCGCCGAGGTCGCACTTGGGTGTCGCCCTATGGGCATCACCTGTACTTCTCATTGTTTTGGACATTCCCGCAGGGAATGGCACAGGCCATGGGTCTAAGTTTAGTGGTGGCGTGCACTCTAGTTGAAGTGCTTAAATCGTTTGGGGTCGAGAATATTGGGGTTAAGTGGCCGAATGATATCTATTTGGATAACAAGAAGCTTGCCGGGATCTTGATTGAAATGTCGGGACAGGCTGATAGTCAGTGTCAGCTGATCATTGGTGTTGGCGTTAATATGGCGATGTCAGAGGAGCAAGGCAAAGGTATCGATCAGCCTTGGAGTGACCTGTCAGATTTGGTTGATATGCCAGATAAGACTGCGCTTGTTATCGAATTACAGAAGCAACTGAAGCGCGATATCCAGCTATTTGAACGTGAAGGATTAGCTGCATTCAAGGCTCGTTGGCAAGCGGCAGACTTATTTTATGGCCGTGAAATACGTTTGCTTATGGGGGAAAAGTCTGTCGAAGGGATTTGTCGCGGCGTTGATGAGCAGGGTGCGGTATTGCTCGAAACCGCCGACGGTGTGCAAGCATTTATCGGCGGTGAAATTAGCTTAAGGGCACGCTAAGCACCCAAGAGGCTATTTTATAGAAGACTATTTGCGCATCAGTACGTGGGACATCAAATGATCCTGACCTTTCTGTAGGATCAAATGCGCCCTTTCACGGGTCGGTTGAATATTCAATTGCAGGTTGGGACCGTTAATCGTGTCCCAAATATTGGCGGCAATGGTATTGGCTTCATCATCGGTTAGCGACGAATAGTGATGGAAATACGATTTCTTGTCACTGAAGGCGCCAGAGCGGAATTGCAAGAAGCGTTCTTTGTACCATTGTTTGAGTAACGGCTCTTCCGCATCGACATAAATAGAAAAGTCGACAAAATCGGAGACAAAAGGACGACGGGTATCGACAGGGGAGTCGAGCCCAGTCTGCAGTACATTCAAGCCTTCCAAAATTAAGATGTCTGGCTGAGAAACGGTTTGGTGCTGATTCTTAACACGGTCATAGGTGACGTGTGAATAGATAGGGGCTTTAACATGGGGTTGGCCAGATTTCACTGCCGAGATAAACTCAACCAGCATTTTCATATCGTAGCTTTCCGGAAATCCCTTACGTTGTAACAACCCTTTACGTTTCAAGTCTGCCAGCGGATACAAAAAGCCATCCGTTGTGACGAGATCGACCTTAGGGTGCTCAGGCCAATGCTGTAGCAAGGCTTGCAAGATACGCGCTGTGGTACTTTTACCGACGGCGACACTGCCGGCAATACTAATGATGTAAGGGCTTCTTGATGGCTTTTGCCCAAGGAACTCATCAACCACTAAGCCACGTTGCTGCTTAGCTTTGACGATCAAATTGAGTAGACGGCTAAGGGGGAGATAAATATCAGTGACTTCCGATAAGGAAATCTTCTCATTTATGCCTCTAAGGTTTTCCAAGTCTTGCTCACTCAGCGTCAGCGGCACTGAATCCCGTAACTCGGACCATTGCAGGCGCTCAAAGGCGAGATAGAGTGCTTTTTGAATTGAATTTTTAGAAGTCATTGGCTTTCCTCAGCTTAGGAAAGGCACAGTACACTATGAGATTATTCGGAACAATACTAAATGGGTGATTGCAGTCGTGTTTCCGTCGTCGTTTGATGTATTCGCTGTTTAATTGGTCGCCAAAGTTGGATAACGTGTAAAAAAACACCGTTCAAGCGCTTTTTTTACGTAAATGGACGTTTTTTACTTGCACTTGAGAGCGCATTTACCTAATATCCCGTTCCGAAATGATATGCCGGCATAGCTCAGTTGGTAGAGCAACTGACTTGTAATCAGTAGGTCCCGAGTTCGACTCTTGGTGCCGGCACCATTTTCTGTGGAGGGGTTCCCGAGTGGCCAAAGGGATCAGACTGTAAATCTGACGGCTCAGCCTTCGAAGGTTCGAATCCTTCTCCCTCCACCACTTTTTTCTAGGTAGTTAGGTAGCCTTAGTTAGGTTGCGCGGACATCGTATAATGGTATTACTCCAGCCTTCCAAGCTGATAACGCGGGTTCGATTCCCGCTGTCCGCTCCAAATTAGTTGCTGATATGGCTCAGTTGGTAGAGCACACCCTTGGTAAGGGTGAGGTCGGCAGTTCGAATCTGCCTATCAGCACCAGCCTCTCTAAATTTAGCTCCTACGCCTAAACATAATCGGTTCGATGTCATTTTAATGCATCGGATTTTTTCTATATGTTAGTTTTCATCACCAAGATTCTTGGACTGAGGCATTACCATGGCTAAAGCTAAATTTGAACGTATTAAGCCCCATGTAAACGTGGGCACCATTGGTCACGTTGACCATGGTAAAACCACACTGACTGCAGCTATCTCTCACGTACTGGCTAAGACCTACGGTGGCGAAGCTAAAGACTTCTCTCAAATCGATAACGCTCCAGAAGAGCGTGAGCGCGGTATTACAATCAATACCTCTCACATCGAATATGACACGCCTTCACGTCACTACGCACACGTAGACTGCCCAGGCCATGCTGACTATGTTAAAAACATGATCACTGGTGCTGCACAGATGGACGGCGCGATTCTAGTAGTAGCTTCAACAGACGGTCCAATGCCACAGACTCGTGAGCACATCCTGCTTTCTCGTCAGGTTGGCGTACCGTACATCATCGTGTTCATGAACAAATGTGACATGGTAGATGACGAAGAATTACTGGAATTGGTAGAAATGGAAGTTCGTGAACTTCTGTCAGAATACGATTTCCCAGGTGATGACTTACCAGTAATCCAAGGTTCAGCTCTGAAGGCGCTAGAAGGCCAACCAGAGTGGGAAGCTAAGATTATCGAACTGGCTAACGCACTGGATTCTTACATTCCAGAACCACAACGTGATATCGATAAGCCGTTCCTACTGCCAATCGAAGACGTATTCTCAATCTCTGGCCGTGGTACTGTAGTAACTGGCCGTGTTGAGCGTGGTATTGTTAAAGTGGGTGACGAAGTTGAAATCGTTGGTGTTCGCACTACGACTAAAACAACGTGTACTGGCGTAGAAATGTTCCGTAAGCTGCTTGACGAAGGTCGTGCAGGCGAGAACTGTGGTGTGTTATTACGTGGTACTAAGCGTGATGACGTAGAACGTGGTCAAGTATTGGCTAAACCAGGTTCAATCAACCCACACACTACTTTTGAATCAGAAGTTTATGTTCTGTCAAAAGAAGAAGGCGGACGTCACACTCCATTCTTCAAAGGCTACCGTCCACAGTTCTACTTCCGTACAACTGACGTAACCGGTACTATCGAACTGCCAGAAGGCGTAGAGATGGTAATGCCTGGCGACAACATCAAAATGGTAGTTACTCTGATTTGCCCAATCGCGATGGACGAAGGTTTACGCTTCGCAATCCGTGAAGGTGGTCGTACAGTAGGTGCTGGTGTAGTAGCTAAAATCATTGCTTAATAGCGATAGAGATTAGTTTGAAAAGGAAGCTTCGGCTTCCTTTTTTGTTTAAGTGGATTATTTCATAGGTTTTGTGGTTTGCATGGGATTCGCATCCTTGCTTACAAAGTCGAATAAGAATACAATCTATGGCCGATTTTTGACCCTGAGCTTATGCTATTTTGCGTTTCTAAGGGTGTTCGGAAATGCAGAGTATGATGTGGGAATTATGCCCGTCAATTAATGTGCTCTAAGCTCAGGCCGTATTGAGTAACGGAAAAACCGATGACAACAAATACTGAAAACCAGAACAATTCTCTGGATATCGTGAAGTGGGGTTTAGTGATTGTATTGCTAGCCGCTGCTGTTATTGGCAATCAAATGTATAGCGAAGCCAGTGCCGTCATACGTGCGCTTAGTGTTATCGTTGCATTCGCTATTGCTGGTTTTATTGCGCTCCAGACTGTAAAAGGTAAAAAAGCGTTAGCTTTTGCCCGTGAAGCGCATATCGAAGTGCGCAAGGTTGTATGGCCGACGCGTCAAGAAGCGCTAAACACCACTTTTATTGTCCTTGCAGCAACAGGTATCTTAGCTCTTATCCTTTGGGGTATGGATGCTGTGTTAATGCGAATTGTCAATTTTATCACTGGCGTATAGGCACCTCGAATGACTGAAGCTAAAGAAGCTAAAAAAAGATGGTATGTAGTGCAGGCATTCTCAGGCTATGAAGGCCGAGTTTGTAAGTCACTGATTGAATACATTAAGATGCACGGCATGGAAGAATACTTCGGTGAAGTATTGGTTCCGACTGAAGAAGTCATTGAAATGCGTGCAGGTCAGCGTCGCAAGAGCGAACGTAAATTTTTCCCTGGCTATGTGTTAGTCCAGATGGAAATGAACGATGACAGCTGGCATTTAGTCAAAAGCATCCCGCGTGTTTTAGGCTTTATTGGCGGAACGTCTGATCGTCCTGCCCCAATTTCAGATAAAGAAGCGGATGCAATTCTGCGTCGCTTACAAGAAACGACAGCGTCACCGACTCATAGAACCATATTTGAGCCAGGTGAATTGGTTCGTGTGTGTGATGGTCCATTTGCTGACTTTAACGGTACCGTTGAAGAAGTGGATTATGACAAGAGCCGCGTGAAAGTATCAGTAATGATCTTTGGTCGTTCTACGCCTGTTGAACTTGACTTCAGTCAAGTTGAAAAAGGCTGATTAAATAAAATACAAAATCCGTTTGGCAACGGGGGCGAATTTCTATATAATTCGTCCCCGTTGTTTTCGGGGGAGCACGTCAGCATGTCGCTGATGCGCGTTTGAACCCAAACTGAGGAAATGTCAGATGGCAAAGAAGATTGATGCTTATATTAAGCTACAAGTAAAATCAGGTTCTGCGAACCCGTCACCACCAGTTGGTCCAGCTTTGGGTCAAAAAGGTGTGAACATCATGGAATTCTGTAAAGCGTTTAACGCCCGTACAGAAAAAATGGAAAAAGGCATGCCTATTCCAGTCGTGATCACTGTATACAGTGACCGTTCATTCACTTTTGAAACCAAGACTTCTCCAGCGTCTTACTTACTGAAGACTGCTGCAGGCCTGAAATCAGGTTCTCCACGTCCAAACACTCAGAAAGTGGGTACTATCGCTCGCGCTAAAGTTCAAGAAATTGCTGAACTTAAAGCTGCCGATATGACTGGTGCTGACATTGAAGCGATGACTCGCTCAATCGAAGGTACTGCGCGTTCAATGGGTTTGGTTGTAGAGGATTGATATAATGGCAAAGCTAACTAAACGCATGCGCGTAATTCGCGAGAAAGTTGACGGTACTAAAAGCTACGATATCAACGAAGCTGTTGCTCTGTTAAAAGAATTAGCAACTGCAAAATTCGTTGAAAGTGTAGACGTAGCAGTTAACCTGGGTATCGACCCACGTAAATCTGACCAAAACGTTCGTGGTGCAACAGTGTTGCCACACGGTACTGGTCGTGACGTTCGCGTTGCAGTATTTACACAAGGTGCAAATGCTGAAGCTGCTAAAGCAGCTGGCGCTGAGCTAGTTGGTATGGATGATCTGGCTGAGAAAATCAAAGCCGGTGAAATGAACTTTGACGTGGTTATCGCATCTCCAGATGCAATGCGCGTTGTTGGTATGTTAGGTCAAATCTTAGGCCCACGTGGTTTAATGCCTAACCCTAAAACAGGTACAGTAACGCCAAACGTTGCTGAAGCTGTTAAGAATGCCAAGGCTGGTCAAGTTCGTTACCGTAACGACAAGAACGGTATTATCCACACTACTATCGGTAAAGTGGATTTCACACCAGTTCAATTGAAAGAAAACTTGGAAGCGTTAGTGTCAGCACTGAAAAAGGCTAAGCCTGCAGTTGCTAAAGGCATTTTCGTGAAAAAGATCAGCATCTCTACCACTATGGGTGCAGGTGTTGCAGTTGATCAAGCTACGCTTGAAACAACCGTATAATTTTACAAAGCGCGTGCATTAGTCTATAATGCGCGCACTTTGTGGGTTGAAGCCTGTTTTATCCTCCGTTTAAGCGGTGTTTAACTCAGGTTTCCGTCCAAGACCGCAGGTGTTTTTTGTAAAAAGAACTTAATTTCCTGCGTAGACGGTGTCAGGCCCCAGCTAAATTTTTTTACTGGATAATCTGCACCGTAAGTCACTAAATACATAAGTATTTAGTATGGTAAATACTAGGGAATACCCTAGGTAGAATCCAGGAGTAAAGCCAATGGCATTAAGACTCGAAGACAAAAAAGCGATTGTTGCTGAAGTCAACGAAGCTGCCAAAGGTGCGCTATCTGCAGTTGCCGCTGATTCTCGCGGTGTGACTGTAGGTGCTATGACCGGTCTGCGTAAAAAAGCTCGCGAAGCTGGTGTATATGTACGTGTAGTACGTAACACATTGGCTCGTCGTGCTGTTGAAGGTACTGCTTTTGAGTGCCTAGCAGAGACGTTCACTGGCCCAACTTTGATCGCTTTTTCTTTAGAGCACCCAGGTGCTGCAGCACGTCTGTTAAAAGACTTTGCTAAAGAACAAGCTAACTTCGAAGTTAAAGGCGCAGCCTTTGAAGGGAATTTCATCCCTGCAGCTGAAATTGATCGTTTGGCGAAACTGCCAACATACGAAGAAGCACTAGCTCAGTTAATGATGACTATGAAAGAAGCATCTGCTGGCAAGTTCGTTCGTACACTGGCCGCCCTGCGCGATCAAAAACAAGAAGCCGCTTAATTTCAAGCTGGCTGCTTAATAAAATTGAATTCAGAACAATAGGAAACATTTGTTATGTCTATCACTAAAGACCAAATCTTAGAAGCCTTTGCAGCTATGTCTGTAATGGAAGTTGTTGAACTAATTGAAGCAATGGAAGAGAAGTTCGGCGTTTCTGCTGCTGCTGCTGTTGTTTCTGGCGGTGCTGAAGCTGCTGTTGTTGAAGAACAAACAGAATTCAACGTAGTTCTGACTGCTCACGGCGACAACAAAGTTGCTGTTATTAAAGCAATCCGTGGCGCAACAGGTTTAGGCCTGAAAGAAGCTAAAGCTATGTCTGAAGCTGCTCCAGTAGCAGTTAAAGAAGGCGTTTCTAAAGAAGAAGCTGAAGCTCTGAAGAAAGAACTTACTGAAGCTGGTGCTTCTGTAGAAATCAAGTAAGCTATTATTTAGCTTGCTCACCCAAGCCACTTGGGTGGAGGCTGGCGGTTTTTTAACCGTCGGCCTTTTTTGCGCTATATGCGCTGGCGATTTTTTTTCACCGTTTGTCGCCAAATTTTGCAGTCCCTAGCAGAGATTACTGGTTAGGTTCTTGCCATCAACGGTGATGGGCAAACGTGCTGAATTTTAATAACTTAAGTTATTTATTCAGTCTTGGTCACATCTCGTAAGCAGAGGAAACCCATGGTTTACTCCTATTCTGAAAAGAAGCGTATTCGCAAAGACTTTGGTAAGCGTCCAAAAGTTTTGGATATCCCTTATTTATTGTCTATCCAGCTAGACTCTTTTAAGAAGTTCACCGATCAAGATCCTACCGGTGAGCGCGGTTTAGAAGCCGCCTTCCGTAGCGTTTTTCCCATCAAGAGCTTTTCTGGTAATTCAGAACTGCAATACGTCAGCTATAAGCTTGGCGAGCCTGTTTTTGATGTGAAAGAGTGTCAGATCCGTGGTGTTACGTACTCAGCTCCACTACGCGTTAAATTACGCATGGTGTTGTATGACCGTGAAGCAGCGGCGGGCACAGTAAAAGATATTAAAGAACAAGAAGTCTACATGGGTGATATCCCATTGATGACGGATAACGGTACTTTTGTTATCAACGGTACTGAGCGTGTAATCGTATCTCAATTACATCGTTCTCCAGGCGTGTTCTTTGATCATGACCGTGGTAAAACCCACTCATCAGGTAAGGTGCTGTATAACGCACGTATTATTCCTTACCGTGGTTCATGGCTTGACTTTGAATTCGATCCTAAAGATGCACTATTTGTGCGTATTGACCGTCGCCGCAAATTGCCTGCGACCATCATGTTACGTGCATTAGAATATTCTACTCAAGAGATCCTCGATCTGTTCTTTGAACGCGTTGAGTTCAAGATCAAGAAAGATACTCTGGTTATGGCTTTGGTTCCTGAGCGTCTACGTGGCGAAACTGCCAGCTATGACATCAAGGATGCTGAAGGTTCTGTATTGGTTGAAGCCGGTCGTCGTATCACTGCGCGCCACATTCGCCAATTAGAAAAAACCAATACCACCGAGCTCGAAGTGCCAGTTGAATATATCGTGGGCAAATATGCTGCTCAAGATTATATCGATCCGGACACGGGTGAAGTTTTAGTCTCTGCCAACAGCGAAATTAGCCTAGAAGATCTGGCTAAATTATCATTGGCCGGTATTAAAGAACTCAGCACGTTGTATATCAACGAGCTAGATCATGGTGCTTATATTTCAGATACGCTGCGTATCGATTCAACCACTAACCGCTTAGAAGCGCTGGTTGAGATCTATCGTATGATGCGTCCTGGCGAGCCACCAACCAAAGATGCTGCCGAAGCACTATTCCAGAACTTGTTCTTCAGTGAAGAGCGTTATGACCTGTCTAAAGTAGGTCGTATGAAGTTCAACCGTCGTCTCAGCATTCCTGATGACGAAGGTAGCGGTGTATTGTCTAAAGAAGACATCGTCGCGGTAATGAAGAACATCATTCATATCCGTAACGGTTTCGACGAAGTCGATGATATCGATCACTTAGGCAACCGTCGTATTCGTAGCGTCGGTGAAATGGCTGAAAACCAATTCCGCGTAGGTTTGGTCCGTGTTGAGCGCGCCGTGCGTGAACGTCTATCATTAGGCGATCTGAACGAGCTGATGCCACAAGACTTGATCAACGCTAAGCCAATTTCTGCTGCAGTGAAAGAGTTCTTCGGTTCTTCTCAGCTGTCACAATTCATGGACCAAAACAACCCGCTGTCAGAAGTAACGCATAAGCGTCGTATTTCTGCTCTTGGCCCCGGTGGTTTGACTCGTGAACGTGCAGGCTTCGAAGTCCGCGACGTACATCCAACGCATTATGGTCGTTTATGTCCAATTGAGACCCCTGAAGGTCCAAACATTGGTCTAATCAACTCATTAGCAAGTTTTGCCCGTACTAACTCATACGGCTTCCTTGAAACGCCATACCGCAAGGTTATCGACGGCGTGATTACTGACGAAGTGGAATACTTGTCAGCAATCGAAGAAGGTCGTTATGTGATTGCACAGGCGAACATTGAAATTGATGCGAACGGTCGTATGGCAGAAGAGCAAATTGCTTGTCGTCATAAAGGTGAATCTACCTTTATGCGCGCTGCTGACATCCAGTATATGGACGTTTCGCCACAACAGATTATTTCTGTTGCTGCGTCACTGATCCCGTTCTTAGAACACGATGATGCTAACCGTGCATTGATGGGTGCGAACATGCAACGTCAAGCCGTACCAACACTGCGCTCTGAAAAGCCGTTAGTAGGTACTGGTATTGAACGTACTCTCGCTGTTGACTCAGGTGTTGTGGTTGTTGCTAAGCGTGGTGGTTTTGTTGACTACGTTGATGCGAGCCGTATCGTTGTTAAGGTAAATGAAGATGAGCTACGCCCAGGCGAAGCCGGTATCGACATTTATAACCTGACTAAGTACACCCGTTCTAACCAAAACACTTGCATCAACCAACGTCCTTGTTGTTCAGTTGGTGAGCCAGTGGTTCGCGGTGACGTGTTAGCAGACGGTCCGTCTACTGACTTAGGTGACTTAGCCCTTGGCCAGAACATGCGTATCGCGTTCATGCCTTGGAACGGTTACAACTTCGAAGATTCGATCTTAATTTCTGAGCGCGTAGCGCAAGAAGACCGCTTCACTACTATCCACATTCAGGAGCTGTCTTGTATTGCTCGTGATACTAAGTTGGGTAGCGAAGAAATCACGGCTGATATTCCAAACGTAGGTGAGTCTGCTCTGTCGAAACTCGACGAGTCAGGTATCGTTTACATTGGTGCAGAAGTGAAGGGCGGCGATATTCTGGTTGGTAAAGTGACGCCAAAAGGCGAAACACAGCTAACGCCAGAAGAGAAGTTATTGCGAGCTATCTTCGGTGAGAAAGCGTCTGACGTTAAAGACAGTTCACTGCGTGTACCTAACTCTGTTAAGGGTACTATCATCGACGTTCAGGTATTTACCCGTGACGGCGTTGAGAAAGACAAGCGTGCAGTTGAAATCGAAGAGATGCACATTGCCCAAGCTCGTAAAGACTTAGGCGAAGAGTTCAAGATCCTTGAAGAAGGTGTATTGAGCCGTGCGCGTAACTTGTTAATCGGTGCTGGTTTCACTGACGCGCAAATTGCTGCCTTGCCACGTAAAGATGTTTTGATTCAAGTCATTGACGATGAAACTAAACAAACTGAACTTGAGCAATTAGCTGAACAGCATGAAGAGCTGAAAGCTGACTTCGATAAGAAGTTTGAAATCAAACGTCGCAAGATCACCCAAGGTGATGACTTGGCTCCAGGCGTACTCAAGATCGTTAAGGTTTACTTAGCGGTTAAGCGTACTATCCAACCTGGTGACAAGATGGCGGGTCGTCACGGTAACAAGGGTGTTATCTCTAAGATTTGCCCAATCGAAGACATGCCGTATGACGAACAAGGTAACCCAGTAGACATCGTATTGAACCCACTAGGTGTTCCATCACGTATGAACATTGGTCAGGTACTTGAAGTCCATATGGGCGCTGCTGCCAAAGGCATTGGTAACAAGATCACCGCGATGCTTGAAGAACAGCGTGAGCTGGCTGAAGTTCGTGGCTACATCAAACAAGTTTATGAATTAGGTGACGAAGTGCAACAGCGCGTTGATATCGATTCATTCACTGATGATGAAGTATTACGTCTTGCGACTAACCTGAAAGGCGGTATCCCGATTGCAACTCCTGCATTCGACGGTGCTAAAGAGAAAGAGATCAAGCAGATGCTTGAACTTGCAGGTTTGCCAACCTCTGGTCAGTTGAAGTTGTTTGATGGTCGTACCGGTAACGAATTTGAGCGTCAAGTAACTGTTGGTTACATGTACATGCTCAAACTGAACCACTTAGTTGATGACAAGATGCACGCCCGTTCTACCGGTTCGTACAGCTTAGTGACTCAACAACCACTGGGCGGTAAAGCTCAGTTCGGTGGTCAGCGTTTCGGTGAGATGGAAGTGTGGGCACTAGAAGCATACGGTGCCGCTTATACGCTTCAAGAAATGCTCACTGTTAAATCGGATGACGTTAACGGTCGTACTCAGATGTATAAGAACATCGTCGACGGTAACCATCAGATGCAACCTGGCATGCCAGAGTCCTTCAACGTGTTACTGAAGGAGATCCGTTCACTCGGTATTAATATCGAGTTGGATCAGGCATAAGCGCAGGCCTTTAGCCGCGTTTGGCAAACAGAATGGTGCTCCGTGCGAGCGGAGCACCCGGTTTAACTCCTTCAGGAGAGAAACGTGAAAGACTTATTAAAGTTTCTGAAACAGCAAAGCAAGACTGAAGAATTTAACGGCATCAAAATTGGTCTGGCATCGCCTGACTTGATCCGTTCTTGGTCTTTTGGTGAAGTTAAGAAGCCAGAAACCATCAACTACCGTACCTTCAAGCCTGAGCGTGAAGGTCTGTTCTGTGCGCGTATCTTTGGCCCAGTCAAAGATTACGAATGTTTGTGCGGTAAGTACAAACGTTTGAAGCACCGTGGTGTTATTTGTGAAAAGTGTGGCGTTGAAGTAACCCAAACTAAAGTACGTCGTGAGCGTATGGGTCACATCGAACTGGCTAGCCCAGTTGCGCACATTTGGTTCTTAAAATCACTACCGTCACGTATTGGCTTAATGCTGGATATGACGCTGCGTGATATCGAACGCGTACTGTATTTTGAATCATTTGTCGTGATCGAGCCTGGCATGACCAGCCTTGAACGTGGCCAAATGCTGACAGAAGAAACTTATCTGGATGCATTAGAAGAATACGGTGATGAGTTCGAAGCTAAGATGGGTGCCGAAGCAGTGCTTGAACTGTTACGTGCTATCGATTTAGCGAAAGAAATCGAACAAATGCGTGAAGAATTACCTTCAATCAACTCTGAGACTCGTCGCAAGAAAGTGACTAAACGTCTTAAGCTGATGGAAGCATTCTACACTTCAGGCAACAAGCCTGAGTGGATGATCTTAAAAGTACTGCCTGTGTTACCACCTGACTTACGTCCGCTGGTACCGCTCGATGGCGGCCGCTTCGCGACTTCAGATCTTAACGACCTGTATCGCCGCGTGATCAACCGTAACAACCGTTTGAAGCGTCTGTTAGATTTAGCTGCGCCAGACATTATCGTACGCAACGAAAAGCGTATGTTACAAGAGTCTGTTGATGCGCTATTAGATAACGGTCGTCGTGGTCGTGCTATTACCGGTTCTAACAAACGTCCTCTGAAATCTTTGGCTGATATGATCAAAGGTAAGCAAGGTCGTTTCCGTCAGAACTTATTGGGTAAGCGCGTCGACTATTCTGGTCGTTCGGTAATTACCGTAGGTCCTACTCTACGTCTGCACCAATGTGGTCTTCCTAAGAAGATGGCACTGGAACTGTTCAAGCCATTCATCTATGGCAAGCTTGAAGGTCGTGGCTTAGCTACTACCATCAAAGCGGCTAAGAAGATGGTTGAGCGTGAAGTGGCGGAAGTATGGGACGTTCTGGATGAAGTGATCCGCGAACATCCAGTGATGCTCAACCGTGCACCAACACTGCACAGACTGGGTATCCAAGCGTTCGAACCAGTACTGATTGAAGGTAAAGCAATCCAGTTACACCCACTCGTTTGTGCGGCATACAACGCCGACTTCGACGGTGACCAAATGGCGGTACACGTACCGTTAACACTGGAAGCGCAGCTTGAAGCCCGTGCCCTGATGATGTCTACCAACAACATCCTGTCACCAGCCAACGGCGAGCCTGTTATCACCCCGTCTCAAGACGTGGTATTGGGTCTGTACTACACCAGCCGTGAGCGTATTAACGGCCGTGGTGAAGGTATGGCATTTATGTCTGTTGCTGAAGTTGAAAAAGCTTACGCAACTGGTGCTGCTGAACTGCATGCCCGCGTTAAAGTACGCATCACTGAAACCATTATTGGTGACACTGGTGAACGTACTGAACAACGCCGTATCGTTGATACGACTGTGGGTCGTGCACTGCTGTCACTTATTCTGCCAGCAGGTTTGTCATTTGATCTGGTTAACCAGAACATGGGCAAAAAGCAGATCTCTAAACTGTTGAACACTTGTTATCGTCAACTGGGTCTGAAAGATACTGTTATCTTCGCTGACCAATTGATGTATACCGGTTTCCGTTTTGCAACCATTTCTGGTGCCTCTGTAGGTATCGATGACATGGTTATTCCAGACGAGAAATACACCTTAGTTGCTGATGCAGAAGCGGAAGTTCTTGAAATTCAAGAGCAGTTCCAATCTGGTTTAGTAACAGCCGGTGAGCGTTACAACAAAGTTATCGATATCTGGGCAAGTGCCAACGAAAAAGTTTCTAAAGCTATGATGGAAAACCTGTCAACTGAGACAGTGATTAACCGTGATGGTGTTGAAGAGAAACAAGCCTCGTTTAACAGCATCTATATGATGGCTGACTCAGGTGCTCGTGGTAGTGCCGCACAGATCCGTCAGTTGGCGGGTATGCGTGGTCTGATGGCTAAGCCAGATGGCTCAATCATTGAAACGCCAATTACCGCTAACTTCCGTGAAGGTCTAAACGTACTCCAGTACTTTATTTCTACTCACGGTGCGCGTAAAGGTCTAGCCGATACGGCATTGAAGACAGCGAACTCGGGTTACCTGACTCGTCGTCTTGTAGACGTTGCACAAGATTTAGTGGTTATCGAAGACGATTGTGGTACTCACGAAGGTCTAACCATGAAGCCGCTGATTGAAGGTGGTGATGTGGTTGAGCCGTTACGTGAACGCGTACTGGGTCGTGTGGTTGCGCTTGATGTGTTCTATCCAGGCACTGAAGACGTACTCGCACCACGTAACACGCTACTCGACGAAGCCTGGTGTGACAAGTTAGAAGAATATTCAATCGACGAAGTGATTGTACGTTCTGTTATTTCTTGTGATACCGATTTCGGTGTGTGTGCAGCTTGTTACGGTCGTGACTTGGCTCGTGGTCATATCATTAACCACGGTGAAGCAATCGGTGTTGTGGCAGCACAATCTATCGGTGAACCAGGTACACAGTTAACGATGCGTACGTTCCACATCGGTGGTGCGGCATCAAGAGCGTCTGCAGAAAACAATGTCCAAGTGAAAAACTCGGGTTCATTGAAACTGCATAATGCTAAGCATGTTACTAACAGTGACGGCAAACTGGTTATCGTTTCTCGTTCTTCTGAACTGGCCGTTATTGACGAGCTGGGTCGTGAGAAAGAGCGTTATAAAGTGCCATACGGTACTGTGCTCGAGAAGCTAGAAGAAGCAGCTGTTGAAGCGGGCGATGTTATCGCTAACTGGGATCCACATACTCACCCAATCATTTCTGAAGTGGCGGGTAGTATCAAGTTCGTAGACATGATTGACGGTGTCACTATGACACGTCAAACAGACGAGCTAACGGGTCTGTCATCAATCGTGATCCTTGACGTTGGTCAGCGTGGTACTGCGGGTAAAGAAATGCGCCCAATGATCCGTCTGCTTGGCGCTAATGGTGCTGACTTGATGATCCCTGGTACTGAAGTACCAGCACAGTACTTCTTACCTGGTAGTGCGATCGTTAACTTGGAAGATAACGCGCAAATCAACGTGGGTGACGCTTTAGCTCGTATTCCTCAGGAATCGTCTAAAACACGCGACATCACCGGTGGTCTGCCACGCGTTGCTGACTTGTTCGAAGCGCGTAAGCCAAAAGAGCCGGCTATTCTGGCGGAAATCTCTGGTACCATCTCGTTTGGTAAAGAGACCAAAGGTAAGCGTCGTTTGGTGATTACACCTGCTGATGGCGGCGATCATTATGAAGAGATGATCCCTAAGTGGCGTAACTTAAACGTGTTCGAAGGTGAAAAAGTCGAACGTGGTGAAGTTATCGCTGACGGTCCAGAAGCGGCACACGACATTCTGCGTCTTCGTGGTATCCACAACGTAGCAAACTACATTGTGAACGAAGTACAGGACGTTTACCGTCTGCAAGGCGTGAAGATCAACGATAAGCATATCGAAGTGATCATTCGTCAAATGCTGCGTAAGTGTCTTATCACTTCTGCTGGTGACACTGACTTCCTCGAAGGGGAACAAGCTGAAGTGTCACGCGTGAAGATCGCTAACCGCGAACTGATCGCCCAAGGTAAAGTGCCTGCGACGTTTGAGCGTGAGCTACTGGGTATTACTAAAGCATCTCTGGCAACAGAATCCTTTATCTCAGCAGCATCGTTCCAAGAAACTACGCGCGTACTGACCGAAGCCGCCGTAGGTGGTAAGAGCGATCAATTACGTGGTCTGAAAGAAAACGTTATCGTTGGCCGACTGATCCCAGCCGGTACTGGTTACGCTTATCACAAGACTCGTAATGAAGCGCGTGCTAAGAAAAACGAACCTGTAGTAGTGAATAAGATCACTGCAAGTGAAGCCGAACAGAACTTGGCCGATCTCTTAAACCTGGCTGGTAGCCAAGATTAAGTAATCAGTTTGTTATAAAAAGGCGCCTATGGCGCCTTTTTTCTTGTAATATGCCGCAAAAGTTGGCTATTTCTTGACAGTCAGGCATTACCTTTCTAAAATTCCGCGTCCCACCATTGTGGGATATAGATTTTTCACACCTTATCGTTGAGTTTGATTCAACTGACTCGGAGCTATACATGGCAACTGTAAACCAGTTGGTACGTAAGCCACGCGCGCCAAAAGTCGACAAGACTAACGTGCCTGCGTTGAATGCGTGCCCGCAAAAACGTGGTGTTTGTACACGTGTGTACACAACTACCCCTAAAAAACCTAACTCTGCACTACGTAAAGTAGCTCGTGTGCGTCTAACTAACGGTTTCGAAGTGACTTCGTACATCGGCGGTGAAGGCCACAACCTGCAGGAACATAGCGTGATCTTAATCCGTGGTGGTCGTGTTAAAGACTTACCAGGTGTGCGTTATCACACTATTCGTGGCGCATTAGACTGTGCAGGCGTGACTTCACGTCGCCAAAGCCGTTCTAAATACGGTGCTAAGCGTCCTAAGTCTTAACTTATCCGTTAAGTAAGGCCAAGCTAGTTTTATTTTGAGAATTCCAGTTTTGGAAATCCCTGAAGCATACGGAGAATTGTTATGCCAAGACGTCGCGTTGTAGGACAACGTAAAATCCTACCAGATCCAAAGTTTCACAGTGAGTTGCTGGCTAAGTTCATCAACGTCATTATGCAAGACGGCAAAAAGTCGACTGCAGAAAAAATTATCTACAAGGCACTAGATGTTGTCGCTGAAAAGAAAAGCGAATCACATCTGACTATCCTTGAAGCAGCCCTGGACAACGTTCGCCCATCAGTCGAAGTTAAATCTCGTCGCGTTGGTGGTTCTACGTACCAGGTACCATGTGAAGTTCGTCCTGTGCGTCGTAACGCACTGGCGATGCGCTGGTTAGTTGAAGCTGCTCGTAAGCGTGGTGAAAAATCTATGGCTTTACGTCTGGCAGGTGAAATGCTGGATGCGTCTGAAAACAAAGGTACTGCTGTTAAGAAGCGTGAAGACGTGCATCGCATGGCTGAAGCTAACAAAGCCTTTGCTCATTACCGTTGGTAATATGATGGTGTGGGCTTAGGCCCACACCATAGTTGTTGATATTGCCAAGACTTAGGTCTTGGTGGAGAGGGTATAATCGTGGCTCGTACAACCCCAATTGAGCGTTATCGTAATATCGGTATTTGTGCTCATGTTGACGCAGGTAAAACCACCACAACAGAACGTGTTCTGTTCTATACCGGTTTGTCTCATAAAATCGGTGAGGTGCATGACGGCGCCGCTACCACAGACTGGATGGTTCAAGAGCAAGAGCGTGGTATCACTATCACCTCGGCTGCGGTAACCACATTCTGGCGTGGTATGGATGCTCAATTCACTGAACACCGCATCAATATCATCGATACCCCTGGTCACGTTGACTTTACTATTGAAGTTGAACGGTCTCTGCGCGTCCTCGACGGCGCTGTTGTCGTTTTCTGTGGTTCATCTGGTGTTGAACCTCAGTCAGAAACAGTGTGGCGTCAAGCTGATAAATACCGCGTTCCACGCTTAGTCTTTATCAACAAGATGGACCGTGCAGGTGCAGACTTTGAACGTGTAGTGAAGCAAATTAGAACTCGTCTTGGAGCCACTTGTGTGCCTATTCAATTGAATATTGGTGCAGAAGAAAACTTCAAAGGCGTGATCGACTTAATCAAGATGAAAGCAATTAACTGGAATGAATCAGACCAGGGTATGACTTTCACTTATGAGGAGATCCCTGCAGAGTTAGCGGCTAAAGCGGCTGAAATGCATGAGTATCTAGTTGAAGTAGCCGCCGAATCCTCGGATGAACTGATGGATAAGTACCTTGAAGAAGGCACGCTATCAGAAGACGAGATTAAAAAGGCGCTACGTCAGCGTACTATAAATAATGAAATCGTTTTAGCGACTTGTGGTTCTGCATTTAAGAACAAAGGCGTTCAAGCGGTACTTGATGCGGTTATTGAATTCTTGCCAGCGCCAATTGATGTGCCTCCAATTAAGGGCATCGATGAGAACGACCAAGAAGTAGAGCGCCCATCAGATGACAATGCGCCTTTTGCTGCATTGGCATTTAAGATTGCTACAGATCCATTCGTAGGAACTTTGACCTTTATTCGCGTGTACTCAGGCGTACTCGAATCAGGTTCGGGCGTTTACAACTCTGTGAAACAGAAGCGTGAACGCGTAGGTCGTATGGTGCAAATGCATGCAAACGATCGTACTGAACTGAAAGAAGTCCGTGCTGGTGATATCGCAGCGGCGATTGGTCTAAAAGAAGTGACTACGGGTGATACGCTTTGTGATAACGATCATAGAGTGATCTTGGAACGTATGGAGTTCCCAGAGCCAGTAATTACCATTGCCGTTGAGCCTAAGTCAAAAGCCGACCAGGACAAAATGGGTATCGCGTTGCAAAAACTTGCAGCGGAAGATCCATCATTCCGAGTTGAAACTGACGAAGAATCATCACAAACTCTGATTTCGGGTATGGGTGAGTTACACTTAGACATCATCGTCGACCGTATGCGTCGCGAATTCGGTGTTGAATGTAACGTAGGTAAGCCACAAGTGGCCTACCGCGAAACTATCCGAGCATCAGTAGAAGCTGAAGGTAAATTTGTACGCCAATCAGGTGGTCGTGGACAATTCGGTCACGTTTGGTTAAAACTAGAGCCTAATGAAGAAGGCGCTGGTTACGAATTTGTCAATGCAGTTGTGGGAGGTGTGATTCCTCGTGAATTCATTCCTGCGGTTGATAAAGGTATCCAAGAACAGATGAAGAATGGCGTTCTCGCTGGCTTCCCTGTGTTGGACGTGAAGGTCACTCTGTTCGACGGTTCATATCATGATGTGGACTCGAATGAGATGGCGTTCAAAATTGCAGGTTCTATGGGCTTCAAAAAGGGTGCGCTTGAAGCGAATCCGGCGTTGCTCGAACCTTGCATGAAAGTAGAAGTAACTACCCCTGAAAATTATATGGGTGACGTCGTTGGTGATTTAAACCGTCGTCGTGGCTTGATTGAAGGGATGGATGATGGCTTCGGTGGCATCAAAATAGTCCATGCTGTAGTGCCTCTTTCTGAAATGTTTGGTTATGCAACTGATTTGCGCTCTGCTACTCAGGGTCGCGCTTCATACTCTATGGAGTTTTTGAAGTACTCTGATGCACCGCAAAACATTGCAAAAGCGATTATTGAATCTCGTAGCTAATATCCAGTTACGACATAAATGTTATTATGGTCCAGCACTGACTGGACTATTCTGAAAAGAAAGGAATATATCGTGGCAAAAGCTAAATTTGAACGTATTAAGCCTCACGTAAACGTGGGCACCATTGGTCACGTTGACCATGGTAAAACCACACTGACTGCAGCTATCTCTCACGTACTGGCTAAGACCTACGGTGGCGAAGCTAAAGACTTCTCTCAAATCGATAACGCTCCAGAAGAGCGTGAGCGCGGTATTACAATCAATACCTCTCACATCGAATATGACACGCCTTCACGTCACTACGCACACGTAGACTGCCCAGGCCATGCTGACTATGTTAAAAACATGATCACTGGTGCTGCACAGATGGACGGCGCGATTTTAGTAGTAGCTTCAACAGACGGTCCAATGCCACAGACTCGTGAGCACATCCTGCTTTCTCGTCAGGTTGGCGTACCGTACATCATCGTGTTCATGAACAAATGTGACATGGTAGATGACGAAGAATTACTGGAATTAGTAGAAATGGAAGTTCGTGAACTTCTGTCAGAATACGATTTCCCAGGTGATGACTTACCAGTAATCCAAGGTTCAGCTCTGAAGGCACTAGAAGGCCAACCAGAGTGGGAAGCTAAGATTATTGAACTGGCTAACGCACTGGATTCTTACATTCCAGAACCACAACGTGACATCGATAAGCCGTTCCTACTGCCAATCGAAGACGTATTCTCAATCTCTGGCCGTGGTACTGTAGTAACTGGCCGTGTTGAGCGTGGTATTGTTAAAGTGGGTGACGAAGTTGAAATCGTTGGTGTTCGCACTACGACTAAAACAACGTGTACTGGCGTAGAAATGTTCCGTAAGCTGCTTGACGAAGGTCGTGCAGGCGAGAACTGTGGTGTGTTATTACGTGGTACTAAGCGTGATGACGTAGAACGTGGTCAAGTATTGGCTAAACCAGGTTCAATCAACCCACACACTACTTTTGAATCAGAAGTTTATGTTCTGTCAAAAGAAGAAGGCGGACGTCACACTCCATTCTTCAAAGGCTACCGTCCACAGTTCTACTTCCGTACAACAGACGTGACTGGTACTATCGAACTGCCAGAAGGCGTAGAGATGGTAATGCCTGGCGACAACATCAAAATGGTAGTTACTCTGATTTGCCCAATCGCGATGGACGAAGGTTTACGCTTCGCAATCCGTGAAGGTGGTCGTACAGTAGGTGCTGGTGTAGTAGCTAAAATCATTGCTTAATAGCGATAGAGATTAGTTTGAAAAGGAAGCTTCGGCTTCCTTTTTTGTTTTAGGGGCTGGTTTTATCCACAAATTTGTGTAAAATGCTCGCCACTCTGAAGTTAAATAGTTATTTGATGACTATTTACACAGCGGGCTTGATATCCGGATTTAGATAGGTATAATGGCCCCCTCGTCGACCTAGGTTGACGAATTAAATGATTAGTCACTTAAGTTAATCATTATCATAGCGGCTCCGATTGGGAGTCGAACGGTTAAATCATCTCGCTCTGCTTTTCTATATAGAAGAAGCTAGAGGGTGATTTTTTATATGTCCATTTTAGGAGCTCTGGTCAATGCAGAACCAAAGAATCCGTATCCGCTTAAAGGGATTTGATCATCGCTTAATTGATCAATCTACAGCGGAAATCGTTGAAACTGCTAAGCGTACAGGCGCTCAAGTACGTGGTCCAATTCCACTACCTACGCGTAAAGAGCGTTATACCATTTTGATCTCTCCGCACGTTAATAAAGATGCTCGTGACCAGTACGAATTACGTACACACAAGCGCCTGGTTGACATCGTAGAGCCAACTGAAAAGACTGTAGACGCGTTAATGCGTTTAGATCTTGCGGCTGGTGTCGACGTACAGATTAGCTTGGGTTAATTGAGATCCTAGTAAGAAGAGGTTTGAGAGATGGCTATCGGTCTTATTGGTCGTAAAGTTGGTATGACTCGCATCTTCACTGAAGATGGTGTTTCAATACCAGTTACTGTAATTGAAGTTGCAGGCAACCGTGTTACTCAAGTGAAAACTTTAGAAACTGACGGCTACCGTGCACTTCAAGTTACAACTGGCACCAAAAAAGCCAATCGCATCACTAAACCAGAAGCAGGTCACTTTGCCAAGAGCGGCGTTGAAGCCGGTCGTGGTTTGTGGGAAATGCGTTTGGTAGACGGTGAAGGCGAGGGCATTGAAGTTGGTGCTGAGCTAAATGTTGATATTTTCGCAGACGTAGCGAAAGTAGATGTTACTGGTCAATCTAAAGGTAAAGGCTTCCAAGGCGGCGTTAAGCGTTGGAACTTCCGTACTCAAGATATGACTCACGGTAACTCTTTGTCGCACCGCTCGAATGGTTCTATCGGTCAGAACCAAACGCCTGGTCGCGTATTCAAAGGCAAAAAAATGTCAGGCCATATGGGTGCCGAGCGTGTTACTACTCAAAATCTAGTTGTAGTTCGTGTAGATGTTGAGCGTAACCTGCTACTAGTCCGTGGCGCTGTTCCTGGCGCTACCAATGGCGACTTGATTATCAAGCCTGCCGTTAAAGCTTAAGGTCTGAGGAGATAGTAATGGAATTGGTATTGAAAGACGCGCAAAGCGCTCTTGAAGTTTCCGAAACTACCTTCGGCCGTGACTTTAACGAGGCACTGGTTCATCAGGTAGTTGTAGCATACGCTGCAAACGCGCGTCAGGGCACTCGTGCTCAAAAGACTCGTGCGGAAGTAACTGGCTCAGGCAAAAAGCCTTGGCGCCAAAAAGGAACTGGCCGTGCTCGTGCTGGTTCTGTTAAAGGCCCAATCTGGCGTGGCGGTGGCGTAACATTCGCTGCTAAAACCCAAGATCATAGCCAAAAAGTTAACAAAAAGATGTACCGCGGCGCGCTGAAAAGCATTCTGTCTGAATTGGTACGTCAAGAGCGTCTGGTTGTTGTTGAATCTTTCGGTGTTGAAGCTCCTAAAACTAAAGAGCTGAAAGCTAAATTGAAAGCAATGAACCTTGAAGACGTTCTGATTGTGACTGCAGAAGTTGATGAGAACTTATTCTTAGCAGCTCGTAACCTGTACAAAGTTGACGTTCGTGACGTAGCGGGTCTTGACCCAGTTAGTCTGATCGCGTTCAACACTGTGCTTGTGACTGCTGACGCAGTGAAGCAAATCGAGGAGATGCTAGCATGATGATCCGCGAAGAACGTTTGCTAAAAGTTATTCTCGCTCCACACATCTCTGAAAAGAGCACTGTGAACGCTGAGAAGCACAACACTGTTGTTTTCCGCGTAGCTATCGATGCAACTAAAGCTGAAATTAAAGCTGCTGTTGCTAAGCTATTTGAAGTTGAAGTTGATTCAGTTCGCACTTTAGTAAGCAAAGGCAAAACTAAACGCACTGGTGGCCGTACTGGTCGTCGTAGCGATTGGAAAAAAGCCTATGTAACTCTAGCTGCTGGTGCTGACATCGATTTCGTCGGCGGCGCTGAGTAAGCAAAGGAGAATTATCATGGCAGTTATTAAGTGTAAGCCAACCTCTCCAGGTCGTCGCCACGTTGTTAAAGTGGTGAACACTGACCTGCATAAGGGTAAACCCTTTGCTGGCCTGTTGGCGAAAAAATCTAAAAGTGGTGGCCGTAACAATACTGGCCGTATCACTGTCCGTCACGTAGGTGGTGGTCATAAGCAGCATTATCGTCTAATCGACTTCAAACGCGATAAAGATGGTATCCCTGCAAAGATTGAGCGTCTGGAATACGATCCAAACCGTACAGCTAACATCGCGTTAGTACTGTATGCGGATGGTGAACGTCGTTATATTCTTGCTGCCAAAGGCATGCAAGCTGGCGATAAGATCCAGTCTGGTGTTGCTGCCGAGATCAAAACCGGTAACGCAATGCCACTGCGCAACATCCCAGTAGGTTCTGTAGTTCACGCAGTTGAAATGAAGCCTGGTAAAGGTGCTCAGATCGCTCGTTCTGCAGGTGCTTATGTACAAGTTGTTGCTCGTGATGGCGCATATGCCACTCTACGTCTTCGCTCAGGCGAAATGCGTAAAGTGCCAGTTGATTGCCGCGCGACATTTGGTGAAGTTGGTAATGCCGAACACATGCTACGCCAGTTAGGTAAAGCAGGTGCTAAACGCTGGAGAGGCATACGCCCTACAGTGCGTGGTGTTGCAATGAACCCAGTAGACCATCCACACGGTGGTGGTGAAGGCCGTACTTCTGGTGGTCGTCACCCAGTGACTCCATGGGGTGTGCCAACTAAGGGTTATAAAACTCGTAGTAACAAGCGCACTGACAAGTACATCGTACGTCGTCGTAATAAATAGTAAGAGGATTCGCCATGCCACGTTCTCTCAAGAAAGGTCCCTTCATTGACCTGCACTTGCTGAAGAAGGTAGAGAAAGCGATGGAAGCCGGTGACAAAAAGCCTATTAAGACTTGGTCACGTCGCTCTATGATCATTCCAAATATGATTGGTTTGACCATCGCTGTCCATAATGGTCGTCAGCACGTTCCTGTGTTCGTAACTGACGAAATGATCGGCCACAAACTTGGTGAATTTTCACCAACTCGCACTTATCGTGGCCATGCCGCTGATAAGAAAGCGAAGAAGCGTTAATACGGGAGGAATAAGATGGAAGTTTTAGCTAAACATCGTTTTGCCCGTACGTCTGCGCAGAAGGCCCGTCTGGTTGCTGATCAAATTCGTGGTTTGCCTGTTGCTAAGGCACTCGAAATTTTGACTTTCAGCCCCAAGAAAGCCGCCGTACTGGTTAAAAAAGTACTTGACTCAGCTATCGCAAACGCCGAACACAACGAAGGCGCGGATATTGATGAGCTTAAAGTAGGAGCCGTCTTCGTAGATGAAGGCCCGACTATGAAGCGTATCATGCCACGTGCTAAAGGCCGCGCTGATCGTATCATGAAGCGTACCAGCCACATTACTGTGGTTGTATCAGATCGCTAGGAGAGAGCAATGGGACAGAAAGTACATCCTAATGGTATCCGTCTGGGTATCACCAAGCCTTGGATCTCTACCTGGTACGCAGATAAATCAGATTACGCAAGTAACCTGAACAGCGACTGGGAAGTGCGTAAGTTTCTTGTAGAGAAATTACAAGCTGCTTCAGTATCTAAGATTGTTATCGAGCGTCCAGCGAAAAGCATCCGCGTTACCATTCACACTGCCCGTCCAGGTGTTGTGATCGGTAAGAAAGGTGAAGACGTTGAAGTATTGCGTGCTGCAGTGTCAAAACTTGCTGGCACTCCTGCTCAAATTAACATCGCTGAGATCCGTAAACCTGAGCTAGATGCCAAATTAGTTGCTGACTCAATTGCACAGCAATTAGAGCGTCGCGTAATGTTCCGTCGTGCTATGAAGCGCGCAGTTCAAAACGCAATGCGTATTGGTGCTCAAGGTATCAAAGTACAAGTTAGTGGCCGTTTAGGCGGAGCTGAGATTGCGCGTGACGAGTGGTATCGTGAGGGTCGTGTACCTTTACATACTTTGCGTGCTGATATCGACTATTCTACATCTGAAAGTCACACCCAATACGGTGTGATTGGCGTTAAAGTTTGGATCTTCAAAGGTGAAGTTCTAGATGGAATGCTGCCACAGATTGAAGAACCGAAGCAGCAGCAACCTAAGCGCAAGCCTCGTGGTAAATAGGAGAGCCGGCAATGCTGCAACCTAAACGTATGAAGTTTCGCAAGATGTTCAAAGGCCGCAACCGCGGTCTAGCGAACGGTACCGAAGTTAGCTTTGGTACTTTTGGTCTGAAAGCAGTCGGCCGTGGCCGTTTAACTGCCCGTCAGATCGAATCTGCACGTCGTGCCATGACACGTCACATTAAGCGTCAGGGACAAATTTGGATTCGAGTTTTCCCGGACAAGCCGATTACCTCTAAGCCTCTTGAAGTGCGTATGGGTAAAGGTAAAGGTAACGTTGAATACTGGGTATGTCAGATTCAACCTGGTAAGGTTCTTTATGAGATGAATGGTGTTTCTGAAGTGATCGCTCGTGAAGCGTTTGCTTTGGCTGCTGCCAAGCTTCCAATTAAGACTACCTTCGTAACTAAGACGGTGATGTAATGAAAGCGAGCGAACTGAGAGAAAAAAGCGTTGAAGAACTGAACGCTGAACTACTTGGTCTGCTGCGTGAGCAGTTTAACCTGCGTATGCAACACGCCACTGGTCAGTTGACTCAGACTAATCAACTGAAATTGGTGCGCCGTAACATTGCGCGCGTTAAGACCATTATTACTTCTAAGGCGGGTGCATAATGTCTGATAAAATCCGTACTTTGCAGGGTCGTGTAACTAGCAACAAAATGGACAAGTCCATTACTGTTGCTATCGAACGCCAAGTGAAACACCCAATTTATGGGAAATACATTAAGCGTACAACGAAGATCCATGCACATGACGAAACTAATCAGTGCAATGAAGGCGATTTAGTAGCGATTCGCGAATGTCGTCCTTTGTCTAAGACTAAGTCTTGGACCCTGGTTGAAGTAGTATCAAAGGCCTAAGTTAATTAGGTATTTAGGTAAACGGCTCCAGAATGTGGGGCCGTTTGTTTTTTAATACTATACATTCCACTTTTATGGTGTTATATTTGCGCGCCATTTTTGACTAAATTAATAGCAAAAATGAGTGTTTTTATTGTCCCATAGTGGGAATTGTGTAGTAACGATAGCGGGGCACTTAAAATGATCCAAATGCAATCGACTCTTGACGTTGCTTGTAACAGCGGCGCACGCAGAGTTCAGTGTATTAAGGTCTTGGGTGGCTCTCATCGTCGTTATGCCGGTATCGGCGACATCATCAAAGTTTCTGTTAAAGAAGCGATTCCTCGCGCTAAAGCGAAGAAAGGCGATGTGTATAACGCGGTGGTAGTCCGTACTAAGAAAGGCGTACGTCGTCCAGACGGTTCTGTCATTCGCTTCGATCGGAATGCAGCTGTTCTTTTGAACAACAACCTGCAGCCGATTGGTACTCGTATCTTTGGACCAGTGACACGTGAATTGCGTAATGAGCAATTTATGAAAATTGTCTCGCTGGCACCAGAAGTACTGTAAGGAGCTTCAAAATGGCAGCTAAAATACGTCGTGAAGACGAAGTGATTGTATTAGCAGGTAAAGACAAGGGTAAACGTGCAAAAGTTTCTCAAGTCCTTCCTACTGGTAAATTGATTGTTGAAGGCATCAATCTTGTCAAAAAACACCAAAAGCCAAACCCACAATTGGGCGTAGCTGGCGGTATTGTTGAGAAAGAAGCACCGATACAAGCATCAAATGTAGCGATTTTCAACTCTGCCACTGGCAAAGCTGATCGCGTTGGTTTCCGCTTTGAAGACGGCAAAAAAGTTCGTTTCTTCAAATCGAACAGTGAACTCGTTAAGTAATTGGAGTAAACGATGGCGAAACTGCATGATAAATACCAAGAGACTGTTGTCGCTGAACTTGCTAAAAAGTTCGGTTATACCAGTGTCATGCAAGTCCCTCGGATTGAGAAAATCACCCTGAACATGGGTGTTGGCGAAGCTGTTGCAGACAAGAAAATCATGGACCATGCTGTCCGTGATATGACTGCAATCGCTGGTCAAAAACCAGTAGTGACTGTAGCTCGTAAGTCAGTTGCTGGTTTTAAAATCCGTGAAGGCTACCCTATTGGCTGTAAAGTTACCCTACGCGGTGAGCGTATGTGGGAATTCTTAGAGCGTTTAGTCGATATCGCAATCCCACGTATTCGTGACTTCCGTGGCTTAAGCGCTAAAGCGTTTGACGGCCGTGGTAACTACGCAATGGGCGTGCGTGAGCAGATCATCTTCCCAGAAATCGATTACGATAAAATCGATAAGATTCGTGGTATGGATATTGTTATCACTACTACTGCGAAGAATGATGAAGAAGGTCGTGCTTTGTTAGACGCTTTTAACTTCCCATTCAAGAAATAAGGGTAGCGTAATGGCAAAAACATCAATGAAAGCACGTGAAGCTAAACGTGCACAGCTCGTGGCCAAGTACGCTGAAAAGCGTGCGGCTCTTAAGACTATCATTGCAAGTCCAGCTTCTTCTGACGAAGATCGTTGGGATGCGGTACTTAAGCTGCAAGCTCTACCACGTGATTCCAGCGCTGCGCGTCAACGCAATCGTTGTAATCAAACTGGTCGCCCTCATGGCTTCTTACGTAAATTCGGCTTAAGCCGTATCAAATTACGTGAAGCAACCATGCGTGGTGAAGTTCCTGGCCTGCGTAAGGCCAGCTGGTAAGCACTTGTCACGGAGTAAGCTAATATGAGCATGCAAGATCCTATTGCGGATATGTTAACCCGTATTCGTAACGGCCAAGCTGCTAACCACGTATCGGTGAAGATGCCTTCAGCTAAGTTGAAAGTCGCAATTGCGAAACTACTTAAAGATGAAGGTTATATCGCTGATTACGCCGTAGCAGATGAAGCCAAGCCTGAACTGGAAGTTACTTTAAAGTATTTCCAAGGCCAACCAGTCGTTGAGACTATCCAGCGTGTAAGTCGCCCTGGTCTTCGTATTTACAAAGGTAAAAACGAACTTCCAAAGGTGATGGGCGGTCTGGGTGTCGCAATTGTGTCCACTTCTAAAGGCTTGATGACTGATCGTGCCGCCCGCCTTGCAGGCATGGGTGGCGAGGTTATCTGCTACGTAGCTTAAGGAGCTAGGAATGTCTCGTGTAGCAAAAGCACCAGTATCTATTCCAGCTGGCGTAGAGGTGACCTTGAACGAACAGACCCTTACCGTCAAAGGCGGAAAAGGTAGTCTGACTCGAGTGATCAACAATGCGGTCAATGTTGTTATTGAAGCTGGCGTAGTTAAGTTCCTCCCTGTTGAAGGCGTTTCTAACGCTTGGGCACAGGCTGGTACAACTCGTGCATTAGTAAACAACATGGTTGTTGGTGTATCTCAAGGTTTTGAGCGTAAATTAAAGTTAGTTGGCGTTGGTTACCGTGCGAAACTCGTCGGTTCTGACATTGACCTTACTTTAGGTTTCTCTCATCCGTTAGTACACAAACTGCCCGCAGGCGTTACTGCAGAGTGCCCTAGCCAAACTGACATCGTCCTACGTGGCGTTGATAAACAGTTAATTGGCCAAGTCGCTGCTGAGATTCGCGGATACCGTCCACCAGAGCCATATAAAGGCAAGGGTGTTCGCTATGACGACGAAGTAGTACGCCGTAAAGAGGCTAAGAAGAAGTAGGTAACGCGATATGGATAAGAAAACATCTCGCTTACGTCGCGCTACTCGCGCTCGTAAGAAGATCCAAGAGCTGGGCGTGAACCGTCTGGTTGTACATCGTACACCGCGTCACATTTATGCTCAGGTGATCAATCCTGAAGCTCAGGTGTTGGCAGCTGCTTCAACCGTAGAAAAAGCGGTTAAAGAGCTACTGAAGAGTACCGGTAACGTAGACGCAGCGAAAGCAGTAGGTAAATTTGTTGCTGAGCGCGCGATCGAAAAAGGCGTAACTTCAGTTGCGTTCGATCGTTCTGGTTTCAAGTATCACGGTCGTGTAGCTGCTTTAGCAGATGCAGCTCGTGAAGCTGGCCTGAAGTTCTAAGGGGTTATAAAATGGCTAAATTAGAAGCTCAGCAAAAAGACGATCTGCAAGAGAAATTGATTGCAGTTAATCGTGTTTCTAAAGTAGTTAAGGGCGGTCGTATCTTTAGCTTCACAGCACTGACAGTAGTGGGTGACGGTAACGGTAAGATTGGCTATGGCTATGGCAAAGCACGTGAAGTTCCAGCAGCGATTCAAAAAGCTATGGAAAAAGCTCGTCGTAACATTGTGACCGTTGAGTTGAATGCAGGTACTCTGCATCACCCAGTTAAAGGTCGTCATACTGGTTCTCTTGTGTACATGCAACCTGCATCACAAGGTACTGGTATTATTGCCGGTGGCGCAATGCGTGCCGTATTGGAAGTAGCAGGCGTTCATAACGTTCTGTCAAAAGCATACGGTTCTACTAACCCGATCAACATCGTTCGCGCGACTGTCGATGCTTTGGTGCACATGAAGTCACCTTCGCAAATCGCAGCTAAGCGTGGCCTGAATGTTGACGAAATTCGGGGGTAATGCACCATGGCAACTAAAACTGTAAAAGTTACTCAAACTAAAAGCGGTATCGGTCGTTTACCGAAGCACCGTGCAACCCTAACGGGTCTTGGTTTGCGTCGCATTGGTCACACTGTTGAATTAGAAGATACTCCTTCAGTTCGCGGTATGATCAACAAGGTCTACTACATGGTTAAGGTGGAGGATTAATAGATGCGTTTAAATACTCTATCTCCAGCTGCAGGCTCTAAGCATGCACCAAAGCGTGTAGGCCGTGGTATGGGCTCAGGTCTAGGTAAAACAGCGGGTCGTGGTCATAAAGGCCAAAAGTCTCGTTCTGGTGGCGGTGTACGCCCAGGATTTGAAGGTGGTCAAATGCCACTTAAAATCCGTTTACCTAAATTTGGTTTTACCTCGCGTCGCGCTATGGTAACAGCTGAAGTTCGTGTACTCGAACTGGCAAAAGTTAACGGTGATGTTATCGACTTAAACGCTCTGAAAGATGCGAACGTTATAACTCGCAACATCCAGTTTGCGAAAATTGTTCTTTCAGGTACCATTGAGCGCCCTGTGACTGTTAAAGGTCTGAAGGTAACCAAAGGTGCACGTGCAGCTATTGAAGCTGCCGGCGGTAAGATCGAGGAATAATACGTCGATGGCAAAACCAGGACTTGATTTAAAAAGCGCGAAAGGTGGACTTTCAGAATTGAAAGCTCGCCTCCTGTTCGTGATTGGTGCGATTATCGTCTTTAGAGCCGGTTCGTTTGTGCCAATTCCTGGTATTGACGCAGCTGTATTAGCAGAGCTGTTTGCTCAGCAAAAAGGGACCATCCTGGGCATGTTTAACATGTTCTCGGGTGGCGCCCTTTCGCGTGCCTCTATCTTTGCATTAGGTATCATGCCGTATATTTCGGCATCGATTATCATGCAACTGTTGACTGTCGTACATCCTGCACTCGCTGAATTGAAAAAAGAAGGCGAATCAGGACGTAAGAAAATCAGTCAATATACCAGATGGGGTACCTTAGTGCTGGGTACATTCCAGTCGGTCGGTATTGCAACCGGGTTGCCAAACTTAGTGCCAGGCCTTGTGGTCAACATTGGATTTGGGTTCTACTTTGTTGCGGTTGTGAGCTTAGTGACGGGAACGATGTTCCTTATGTGGCTAGGTGAGCAGATTACCGAACGTGGTATAGGTAACGGTATCTCGATTTTGATTTTCGCAGGTATTGTTGCTGGATTACCTTCCGCTATCGGCCAAACGGCTGAGCAGGCGCGTCAAGGTGACTTGAATGTGTTAGTATTGTTGTTGCTCGCGGTAATTGTGTTTGCAGTGACTTATTTTGTAGTGTTTGTGGAACGTGGTCAGCGTCGTATCGTCGTTAACTATGCTAAGCGTCAGCAGGGCCGTAAGGTGTTCGCTGCGCAAAGTACTCACTTACCGCTTAAAATAAACATGGCAGGTGTTATTCCGCCAATTTTTGCGTCAAGCATCATTTTGTTCCCTGGAACACTGGCTCAGTGGTTCGGTCAAAATGAATCCATGTCATGGTTAAGTGATTTTTCACTGGCTGTGTCACCTGGACAACCGCTTTACTCATTATTATATGCAACAGCGATTATCTTTTTCTGTTTCTTCTATACTGCGTTGGTATTTAACCCACGCGAAACAGCAGATAACTTGAAGAAGAGTGGTGCATTCATCCCTGGGATCCGTCCTGGAGAACAGACTTCGCGTTACATTGATAAAGTTATGACCCGTTTGACATTGGCAGGCGCGTTATACATAACCTTTATCTGCTTAATTCCGGAGTTCATGTTAATCGCGTGGAAAGTACAGTTCTATTTTGGCGGTACTTCACTACTAATTATGGTAGTCGTGATCATGGACTTCATGGCTCAGGTTCAGACGCATATGATGTCTCATCAGTATGAGTCTGTGATGAAGAAAGCTAACCTAGTAAACAAAGCGAATTTAGATCGCTTTGGTCGCTAAGTAGCTTTACGGAGTGATGAAATGAAAGTTCGAGCTTCCGTGAAGAAGATCTGCCGTAACTGCAAGATCGTCAAGCGTAGTGGCGTTGTGCGCGTTATCTGTGTTGAACCAAAACACAAACAGCGTCAAGGCTAAAAAGTAATTTGTTCAGCCCATGAATTGGGCTGAACAAAATTTAGTTTGCAAATCTGTTGACTGTCGAGTATCCTTTCGGGCTTTTCGCAGTTGGCCTTTAACTTTAAGGAGTGCATAGTGGCCCGTATCGCTGGCATTAACATTCCTGATCAAAAGCATACAGTCATCGCATTGACTGCTATTTTCGGCATCGGCCGTACTCGCGCTAGAGCAATCTGCGCGGCTACAGCAATCGCTGAAACTGCTAAGATCAAGGAATTGAGCGAAGCTCAAATAGATATACTACGCGAAGAAGTCGCCAAATACATTGTAGAAGGTGACTTACGTCGTGAGATTTCAATGAACATCAAGCGTCTTATGGATCTTGGTTGTTATCGTGGTCTCCGCCATCGCCGTAGCCTGCCTCTCCGTGGGCAACGTACTAAGACCAATGCGCGTACGCGTAAAGGTCCACGTAAACCTATTAGAAAGTAACGGGAAGGTAAAGCAATGGCTAAAGTTCCGTCACGTTCTCCGCGTAAGCGCGTACGTAAACAGGTTGCAGATGGCATGGCTCATATCCATGCTTCTTTCAACAACACTATTGTCACCATTACAGATCGTCAAGGTAATGCGTTGTCATGGGCTACTTCAGGTGGTTCAGGTTTCCGTGGTTCACGTAAATCTACTCCATTTGCTGCACAGGTGGCTGCTGAGCGTGCAGGTGCTGCTGCTCAAGACTACGGTTTAAAAAACCTTGAAGTGTTTGTGAAGGGTCCAGGTCCAGGTCGTGAGTCAGCCATTCGTGCGCTGAACGCTGTTGGTTATAAAATTACCAACATTACCGATGTGACGCCGATCCCTCATAATGGTTGTCGTCCTCCTAAAAAGCGTCGTGTATAACGCCGTTTCGTTAGGATAGTTGGAGAAAGATCATGGCAAGATACTTGGGTCCCAAGCTCAAGCTCAGCCGCCGAGAAGGTACAGACCTTTTCTTAAAAAGCGGTGTGAGAGCAATCGATTCAAAGTGTAAACTGGAAACTGCACCTGGACAACATGGCGCTCGTAAGCCACGTTTGTCAGAGTACGGTACTCAGTTACGCGAAAAACAAAAAGTTCGTCGTATTTACGGTGTGTTAGAAAAACAATTCCGTAACTATTACAAAGATGCTGCACGTACTAAAGGCAACACAGGTGAAAACCTGCTTCAGCTTTTAGAAACCCGTCTTGATAACGTCGTTTATCGTATGGGCTTCGGTGCAACTCGTGCAGAATCACGTCAGCTAGTAAGCCATAAATCAATTATGGTTAACGGTCGTGTTGTTAACATTCCATCATTCAAAGTGTCTGCGAATGATGTTGTGAGCATCCGCGAGAAGTCACGTACTCAAGCTCGTATTAAAGCGGCTTTAGAAGTGGCAGCTCAACGCGAGAAGCCTACATGGGTTGAAGTCGACAATGCGAAAATGGAAGGTGCTTTCAAGCGCGTTCCAGAACGTAGCGATTTGTCTGCGGAAATTAACGAACAGCTGATCGTCGAGCTTTACTCTAAGTAAGGCTAACAAACAAGAGAGGACACAATGCAGGGTTCTGTTACAGAATTTCTTAAACCGCGTCTCGTTGATATCGAGCAGGTTAACTCAACACGTGCCAAGGTTACATTGGAACCACTTGAGCGTGGTTTCGGCCACACTTTAGGTAACGCGTTGCGTCGCATCCTATTGTCGTCTATGCCCGGCTGCGCGGTTACCGAAGTCGAGATTGACGGTGTACTGCACGAATACAGCAGTAAGGAAGGCGTTCAAGAAGATATCCTTGAGATCTTGTTAAACCTGAAAGGGTTAGCAGTGACTATCGAGGGTAAAGACGAGGCTATGCTTACGTTGAGCAAGTCCGGCGCAGGCCCTGTCATCGCAGCAGATATCACGCATGATGGTGATGTCACTATCGTGAATCCTGATCATATTATCTGTCACCTGACAGGTAACAATGATATCAGCATGCGTATTCGCGTTGAGCGTGGTCGTGGCTATGTACCAGCATCTGCTCGTGCACAGACTGAAGACGATGATCGCCCAATCGGCCGCTTGCTGGTTGATGCTTCTTTCTCGCCAGTTGCACGTATTGCCTACAATGTAGAAGCAGCACGTGTAGAACAGCGTACTGACTTAGATAAACTCGTTATCGATATGACCACAAACGGTACTATCGATCCTGAGGAAGCTATCCGTCGTTCTGCAACTATTCTGGCTGAACAGCTAGATGCGTTTGTTGAATTACGTGACGTGACTGAGCCAGAGCTGAAAGAAGAGAAGCCGGAATTCGATCCGATTCTGCTGCGTCCTGTCGACGATTTAGAGCTAACTGTACGTTCGGCTAACTGCTTGAAAGCCGAAGCGATTCATTACATCGGAGATCTGGTACAGCGCACTGAAGTTGAGTTGCTGAAGACCCCTAATTTAGGTAAGAAATCTCTTACTGAAATTAAGGACGTTTTAGCTTCTCGCGGACTGTCGTTAGGTATGCGTTTGGAAAATTGGCCTCCAGCCAGTTTAGCAGACGACCTATAAGTCTCAGGTTTGTACAGATTTAGGTTATAAGGATTAGGTCATGCGCCATCGTAAGAGTGGTCGTCAACTAAACCGTAACAGCAGTCATCGCCAAGCCATGTTTCGTAACATGGCCGGTTCACTAGTTCGTCATGAGATCATCAAGACAACTGTGGCTAAAGCGAAAGAACTGCGTCGCGTAGTTGAGCCTCTGATAACACTTGCTAAGAGTGACAGCGTTGCAAACCGTCGTTTAGCGTTTGCACGTACTCGCGACGCTGAAGTCGTAGGTAAGTTATTTACTGAGTTGGGTCCACGTTACCAGGAACGTCCTGGTGGCTATACCCGTATCCTTAAGTGCGGTTTACGTGCTGGTGATAAAGCCCCTATGGCTTACATCGAGCTAGTTGGCCGTCCAGAAGCTGCTCAAGCTGTTGATGTTGAAGCTGCTGAGTAATTAAGGTTACACTTTTAAAAAGCCGGGCGAATGCCCGGCTTTTTTATGTCTTTTTTTCGTTACTTCACCCAAAGAGTATTTTTCTCGATTTCTCTCGGTAGGCTAATATTCCATTTGGCCAACCCTTGCTGACTAAACATGTATTTCCCAAGATCATCCGTCACTGGAAAGATGTTTTCGGGTTTCTCGCCAGCCAGTATTTTTAACGCCATATTCGCTGCTAATTCGCCATGATGATAGCCATCGAGTACGTAACCTCCAATATTTCCCTCGGAGGAGACGCTAAATCCCCAAAATCCGAAATTCGGTACCGGCGTATGTTCTGATATCCATTTTAGGAGCTGATGCGCATCCACAGAACGATTTTCTGCATCCCTCACTGTGTGGTAGAGCGCCACGACAATGGCGTTATAGCCTTGCTCCTTAGCCGTCAGTACCTGTTGCTGCCAATCTGCGAGCCGTGACAATTGCACCAAATTCACTTCGATACCGCCCAAAATACTTGAGTGTTGTTTGCTGATGTATTCTGCAGCTGAGTCTGAGGTAACACCTTGGTCAAATAGGACTAGTATTTTACGGTGCACAGTCTGTGGGAGTAAGCGTTGAATGAGGAGGAGTGAGCGTCGTAGCAGCGGCCTTTCTATGACACCGGTAAAGCGCTTGTGCTCATTGAGATGATACTCTCTAGGGTTCATATTCACCCCAAGATAGACCACTGGGATTAAGCTGTCATTGAGGCGCTGATGTAACAGGTTAACCGCATTATCATCGGCGAGAATAACCAGTTGAGGTGCTCGGCTTTGGATGTACTTCCACGCTAAATCAGCTCTTTCGGCAAATTGCTCCTTTGGTAAACGCTTGGTATCCATTTCGAAATAACTCACATCGTGCAGGGGGCTAAGCGTGTCATTAATCGCTCGGTAGTATTCTTGGTCCCATTGATATCCATGGTGATAGCTTTCGATCACGATCACTTTAGCTGCATTGGCGTTCTGCGAGAGACTCACAAGGCATAAGAGTAGGGCAACACAATGCAAGTTTATGTTTAATGGTGTTATTTGAATCATACGCAGTCTTAGGTTTTGATGCTGCCTTGAGTATAGTTCACCTTTAATTTTCTAGATTGAGATAATAAAAAAGCCTCACTAGTTATTAGGCTAGGAGGCTTAGTGTGTATGCTGTTGCTACTTCATCAACTGCTTACTTTGTGTCTGGTGCCTTTTGTTGGCTGTAATCCAACTTCTCGTGCTTTTGTCCCATGGCTTCGGCAACTTCTGGTGGCATGTAGTTTTCATCATGCTTAGCCAGTACTTCAGTCGCTTCTAGCTTACCATCAGCACTTAGCACGCCTTGCGCCACAATACCTTGTCCTTCACGGAATAGATCGGGCAGTAGATCGTCATAGGTGACCAGTACTTCGCCGCCTAGAGAGTCATGCACTGCGAACTGCACATGTAAGCTCTTAGGGTCTCGCACCATAGAACCGACTGTTACCATGCCGCCGACACGAATGCGTTGGCCAATTTCTGGTTTGACGCCAGTATCTGTTTTGCCGTGGACAATTTCAGACGGTGTATAGAATAAGTTTAAGTTGGAGTTCAGCGCATAAAGCAAAAGCGAAGTAATCGCGGCAACACCACCGATTAATGCCACTGCTAACGTCAGTCTTTTTTTGCGTCTTGGGTTCACGATTTAGTACTCCTAGTTTCTTTTAGGCGTTCTTCTCTATCCATCTTCTTCGCGATTTCAATTAACACCTTACGCTTTTGGCGTGCGCTGGTAATGATAAGCGTCGAGAGGCAGCAGAAGGTCACTCCGTAGGATAGCCACACGTAAAATGCATAGCCGCCCATATTAAAAAAATCACTGATTGAATCGAATTGCATTATTTGACCTCCTCAGCCTTAGCTAGTTCACGCACCCAAGGGCGCATGCCATTTCTTGCTAAAATTTCTGCTCTGAATCGCACAATAGTGATGGCACCTATCATGAGACCGAAGCCAAGCATATTGATTAACAGTGGATAGAGCATTTCCGTCGACATAGTCGATTTCTCGGTAATGCGGATAGTTGATGGCTGATGTAATGAGCTCCACCATTCAACTGAGTATTTGATAATAGGGATGTTAATTACGCCCACGATCGCGAGGATCCCTGCAGCACGAGCCGCGAGCACTTTATCCTCAAATGAGGCATAGAGTGAGATAACACCTAAATATAGGAACAGTAATACTAGCTCAGAGGTTAAGCGTGCATCCCATACCCACCAGGCGCCCCACATAGGTTTACCCCATGCAGCACCGGTAAAGAGGGCAATAAAGGTGATTACTGCACCGATAGGCGCAATCGAAGCCGCAGCCCAGTCGGCAAGTTTGATCTGCCACACTAAACCGATAAAGGCTGCTGTAGCCATACCCATGTAAGCTGCCATCGACATAGAGGCGGCGGGTACATGGATAAAGATAATGCGATAGCTATCACCCTGTTGGTAATCCGTCGGCGCGAAGGCTAATCCCCATGTTGTGCCTACAGCAATAAACAGACCTGCTAACATCGCAAACCATGGAAATAATGTTCCTGATAACTTATATGCGCGTTCAGGATCCGCGTAAGGGTGTAACCATTTCCACATTTTAGTTAGTACTCACTCGCAGAGATGCACCAATTGCAAAAGGTGCTAAGGTTAACGATCCGACCAGCATAGCGCCTATTATAGCGAGCTGACCGTCATAGGGTAAATTCATTCCTGCCGCGTCTATGGCACTCGTTGCAAAAATGAGAACCGGAATATATAAGGGCAAAATAAGTAAGCTGAGTAACACGCCACCTTTTCTAAGGCCGACGGTTAATGCCACACCAATGGCACCTAATAGCGATAATACTGGCGTGCCTAGCGCAAGGGTCGATATTAACGCACCATAACTATTGCCATCTAAATTGAGTAGCACCGCTAACAGTGGCGCAATAATAATCAGTGGCACACCGGTTAAAATCCAATGGGCTAACACTTTGGCTAATACCAGAATGGCTAATGGCTGTGGGCTCAATAACATTTGCTCTAAGCTGCCATCACTAAAGTCCGCTTTGAACAGTCTTTCAAGTGACAACATAGAGGCTAATAACGCTGCAACCCAAATTATCCCGGGTGCCACACGGGCTAACATTTGTGGCTCTGGGCCAATCCCCAGTGGGAATAAGGTCACAACCATAATAAAAAATAGCAGTGGGTTAAAAATGTCCCCGCGGTGACGAATAGCAATTTTAAGATCTCGCTGCAGCAAGGTAAAAAATGCCTGGGTAAAACTGATGCCTCTTTTCATTTAGCCTGACCTTATATGAAGCGATAATCTAGACGAATTTTACGAAGCCTATCATCTTTGATAATGCCCATATCTTGGTGAGTTGTGAGGATCACACACCCGCCATTATCCGCATGCTGAATAAATAATTGCTCCAGCTCTTCGACGCCTTTTTTATCGATCGCGGTAAAAGGTTCGTCAAGGATCCAAATTTTACAATTGCTATGCCACAATCTCGATAGCGCAGTTCTGCGATGCTGGCCTGCGGATAAATGTCCGGCAAGCGCCTCTTCAAAACCAGTTAAGTTCACTTTGGCTAAAATGGCTGAGGTATCAAAGTCATCATAACCACTGATTCTTAAATTGAAATTAAGGTTTTCTTCGGCGGTAAGCTCGCATTTCACTCCCGCTAAATGGCCGAGATACAAGAGATCTTCATTGTATTCATCACGGCAGCGGTTTATGTCTTCATTTCTGTAAAAGGTTTGTCCGGCATAGGGGCGAGAAAGACCTGCCAATATGCGTAATAAACTGGTTTTGCCCGCGCCGTTAGGGCCTTCAATTTGAACAATATCACCGGCATTAATATCAAAACTTAACTCATCAAAAAGGATGCGTTCTTCGCGGATACAGGTCAGCTTGCTGGCTGACACTAATGTGGTTTCTTTAGTTATATTTGTCACTGAACCCTCTATCTCAAGCCGGAAGGAAACACAAGTTATTCTAACACAAACGTTATTGGGGGTTTACCCTTGGTTTGCACTAGATGTCAGCAATATGATGTGGTTCCAATAACCGCAATATTTATCGAACTTTTTTACGACTTGCTAATATATTAACGAATTTGTCACCCTTGTCGCCTGATTCATTTTGTGTTGAGATTCTAATCACAAAAAGATGAGATTTCTTGAAGTTTGTAGTAATCTTAGTCGGCTATAATGAGTCTGCCTAAGTAAGGGCAGCGCCGAGCTTTGTACGTATTTGCATTAGGAACATTGAACATGAAAAAACTGTTAGCAATGACTGCAGTCGCTGCTTTGACTATGTCAGTCAACGTATCAGCTCAAGAAGCTGAAGCTATTTTCAACAAGGCATGTACCGTATGCCACAGCATGGGTGTTGCTGGCGCTCCAAAAGTGCATAACGCTGCAGAATGGGAACCACGCTTAGCTAAGGGTATTGATGCTCTACTGCACAGTGTGAAAACTGGTTTGAATGCAATGCCACCAGGCGGTATGTGTACTGATTGTACTGACGAAGATTACAAAGCAGCTATCGAGTTTATGTCTAAAGCTCAGTAATTTTTTCAGTGTTAATAAAAAACCGGCCAAAGCCGGTTTTTTTATGTCTGCAATAAACTGGGTTTATTGCACTTGGGTATCAAGCACTAGGTTAGCGGTATCGCCGACAGCCACTGTACTGATCTTACCTTGAAGATCGCCCGCTTGTGGTTTGATATTACCGTGCTTAGAAAGCACTGCAATCACTTCCACATTGGTAGCGTCACTTAATTTCTTATCGCCACCCATACCGCTGCTATCGTCTAATGTTACAGTAACTGGGAACGACTTAGCACTGACTTTGGTTGCCGCTAATGGGACTTTTGGTCCTTCAGTAGCACGGGCAAAGATAAAGATAGTGTCTTCAGGACTGGCTTTAGCGGCAAGTTCTGCGGAGATAGATATAGTCACATTGACCGACTTAGTCGCACTCGCTTTCACTTGCTTGTGGGCATCGTCATTTGGCATGCCAGCCGTTTCAGATTGCATACGTAAGTTAGCGGTTTCGATAGCATTCATTAGGGCTGCGCGATCAACATCAGCACGATCGCTATCAAGAATAGTTTGCCAAGAGGCGATGGCTTGCTTGTAGTCAGCGGTAAAGAAGGCATCCATACCTACAAGTAATAGCGTTGAAGGATCTTGAGCATCCATTGCTAAAGACTCATCGATGATCGCTTTGATTTGCGGTGTCATTTGCTGACCCGCTTTGTAATACATGGCTGTTGCTTTAGGGCCTAATAATTCAGCGTGTTTTCCGACTAAATCCATTACTTTATCGAAAGCAGCAATCCCTTTGTCGTATTGGTTTGCCGATACATAAGCGTGGCCTAAGCTGAACCATACTTGGCTGTTCTCTGGCTCGGCTTTCACTTGGGCTTCCATCATCTGTACGCGCTGCGCCATGATTTGAGCCGTATCCATTCCCGCATGTGGGTTAGCAGGTTGTTGGGCAGTTTCAATATTTTCGAAGGCACCTAAGTGCTGATAGAGATAGCCTGAGATAACAATCAAACAAACTGACATGATCGACGGCCATAGAATCGTCTTTGGCTTGATTTGGTTGACCAGTGAATCATCGCTCGCTTCTTTTATGTCTTGGAGTAGACTGATTTCAAGCTCTTTTTTCAAGGCATCGAATTCGGCTTGATCGAGTAACTCTTCGCTTAATTCTTTTTCAAGAACGCCCAAGCGCTCATTGAACAATTCAAGGTTCGTTTGTTTACGAACTCCGGCTTCTTCAGTTTTCAGCAACTTCTGCTGTCTGAAATGCGGGATCCAAATCAGCATCAGGCCGACTAACATAACAAGCGCAATAAAAATCCAAAATGTCGTCATTGTTTCTATATTCACTTTAGTTTGCAGAAAGCGGAGTAACCGCTAGGCTTGGAAGCAAGATTATACGTAAAGATTGTTCATTGAACAGTAATATAAGGTAATCCCAGTACCGAAAGCTTATAGTTGGGCACTGGTTCACAAATTGATTCTTCTTGTAAAAATTGTATGAAACTTAAGTGTCATTTGTCGGTCACATGCAGAACTGAGCCTCTTCCGTGACTTTCATCAGCCTCTAAAATTGAGAATGAGACAAGTAACCCAGTTTTGTACGAAAGAGGCAGACAGGAACAATAGCAAATACTAAAATGAGCAACATTTCGTGCATTTGCGTGAATAACATGTTGTGCGTTGAGATAGAGTCTTTCTAAATCAACATATTATTGAAGACTGAGGAAAACCCATGATCCCAGAACTTGGACACTTTGCGCTGATAATAGGGGTGGCTTTTGCCTTCTTATTAATCAGCGTCCCCCTAATAGGTGTTGCCCGTAAAGATCAATACCTTGTTAGGTATGCTTGGCCGTTAACGTACGGAATGTTCTTTTTTATCACTGTATCAGTTGTCGTGCTGGCCTATAGCTTTGCCGTCGATGATTTCTCAGTCGCCTATGTGGCACATCACTCTAATTCTCAGTTACCTATCTTCTTTAAGATTTCGGCCGTATGGGGCGGTCATGAAGGGTCACTGTTGTTCTGGGTGTTTGCTTTATCGACTTGGGCTGCAGCGGTTGCCTTATTTAGTAAAGGTTTAGAGGAAGTGTTTACTGCGCGTGTACTGGCAGTATTGGCACTGATCGTGATTGGTTTTAGCTTATTCATGCTACTCACCTCTAGCCCATTCGAACGTTTGTTCCCGATACCTGCAGAAGGCCGTGACTTGAACCCAATGCTGCAGGATGTGGGATTAATCTTCCACCCACCTATGCTGTATTTAGGTTATGTGGGCTTCTCAGTGAGCTTTGCATTTGCGATTGCCGCGCTGATGAGCGGTCGTCTCGATTCTGCATGGGCTCGTTGGACTCGTCCTTGGACCTTAGCCGCTTGGATCTTCCTAACTGGAGGTATCGCGCTAGGTTCTTGGTGGGCATATTATGAATTAGGCTGGGGCGGTTGGTGGTTCTGGGATCCTGTTGAGAACGCCTCTTTCATGCCTTGGTTAGTGGGTACTGCGCTTGTTCACTCTTTGATTGTGACCGAGAAACGCGGCGCTTTCCGTAACTGGACCGTATTACTGTCTATCTTCGCTTTCTCTTTAAGTTTGCTTGGTACCTTTATTGTTCGCTCTGGCGTATTAACCTCAGTACATTCATTCGCAGCCGATCCAAGCCGCGGTATGTTTATTCTGTTGTTACTTGGCTTAGCGATTGGCGGTTCATTAACACTGTTTGCCTTCCGCGCCAGTGAAATGAGCAGTCCAGCCCGTTTCGAGCTGAAGTCTAAAGAAACCATGCTACTGGTCTGTAACGTGTTACTGACCGTTGCCGCAGGTACTGTGCTATTGGGTACACTCTATCCATTGCTCATCGATGCACTCGGCATGGGTAAAATTTCTGTAGGACCTCCATACTTCAACGCTGTGTTTGTGCCTATCGTATTAGTCTTATTTGGCTTTATGGGTATTGGTCCAATTATCCGTTGGAAAAAATCGAAAGCAGGCGAGCTTAAGCGTCAGCTATTGATCCCTGCAATGGTTGCTGCGGCTATCGGTATTGTGACGCCATTTATCGTCGATGGTGTATTCAATACTTGGGTTGCCTTTGGTATTGCAGCGGCTTCTTGGATTATCCTAGCGACAGCAAGAGCGGCCTATAACATGGTCAAGTCGAAAGAAGGTGATATCAGCATCAGCCGTATGGGCCGTAGTCAGCTTGGCATGATCTTCGCGCATCTTGGTATTGCTGTGTCTGTGATTGGTGCCACTATGGTGTCGAATTACTCGATTGAGAAAAGTGTCCGCATGGGACCAGGTGTGAGCCAAGAACTTGCGGGTTATACCTTTAAGTATCTGGAGACCAAAAACGTAGTGGGTCCTAACTACACTGCAATGCAGGGACAGATAGAAGTCTACAAAGGTGATGAGCTGCTGACATTACTCAAGCCCGATCGTCGTCAATATAATGTGCGTACTATGGACATGACAGAAGCGGGTATCGACTGGGGTCTATTCCGTGACTTGTATGTGACCATGGGCGATCCAATTACCAGCACTGAATTTGCGGTTCGTTTGAACTACAAACCGTTCGTACGTTGGTTATGGTTTGGGGCAATTTTCATGATGATTGGTGGATTCTTCGCGGCATCGGATAAACGTTACCGTGCGAAAGTCACTGCAGCCATAGCGCCTTCGGCCGAAAAGGCAAAATTGGCAACGGCTCAATAATTGGGGAATGTATGAAGAAGTTGGTTCTGTTTATCCCATTGGTCATATTTCTCGCCATGGGGGTGTTTCTATATAAAGGCTTATTCCTGAATCCGCAGCAATTGGATTCGGCACTGGAAGGAAAGCCTATTCCGGCTTTCCAACTGGAACGCTTAGAGACACCAGCTGAGATCATTACGAATGAGCAATTAAAAGGTAAGGTGTCATTACTTAATGTGTGGGCGACTTGGTGTCCATCTTGTAAATATGAGCATCCTTTCTTAGTGATGCTAAAGCGTAAAAATCTTCTGCCAATTTACGGGATCAACTATCGCGATGAGCGTGCTCCCGCATTAGAAGAGTTGAAGCGTCAGGGCGACCCCTATAACGTCAATATCTATGATAAAGACGGCCGTTTAGGATTAGACCTTGGCGTCTATGGTGCACCTGAAAGTTTTGTGGTTGATCACAACGGTATTATCCGCTTCCGTTATGCGGGTCCAATCGACCAACGCGTATGGAGTGAAACCCTTTACCCTATGATCCAACAATTACAAGCTGAAGCGGCGAAGGATGGCGCATCATGAGAACGCTGACAAAAATCATTGGTGGTCTAGTGCTGTTATTCAGCATGACGACTGCCGTTATGGCAACACCGGTTGATACTTATGAATTCAAAACGCCTGAAAATCAAAAGCGCGGTTTGTCTTTGGCCCATGAGCTTCGTTGCCCACAGTGCCAAAATCAAAACTTGATCGACTCAAACTCACCGGTTGCGCGCGATCTGCGTCTTGAAGTCTTCAAGATGGTAGACGAAGGCAAAGGAGATGATGAGATAATCGAGTTTATGACCAGCCGTTACGGTGAGTTCGTACTCTATAACCCTAAGATGGAAACCAAAACCTACATTCTTTGGTTAGGTCCTATCGGTTTGTTACTTATGGGCCTCGTGATTGGTTTTATCTTCATTCGTAAACAACGTATCAGCGGTAATGTGCCGAATGAAATTAGCGAAGAAGATCAGCGAGAGTTAGATACTTTGCTAAAGCGTAATACTAAATGAAGCATAAAGTCATAACGGTATTATTGTTGTCATCCCTCTTTTCGTTACTTGCTGGTGGGGTCGCGTATGCGTACCCCGGCATGCAGCAAGCGACTAAACCGATGGAATCAACCGTTGATTTGATCAATGTCTTGCCGAAGACTTTCCCGATAGAGCCTGTTGCCTTTAATGACGTCGATGGTAAAGCCATCGACTTCAGTCAATTTAAAGGCAAGATCATCATGGTGAACATGTGGGCGACCTGGTGTCCACCCTGTGTAAGGGAGCTGCCAGCAATCGAAAGACTCGCGACCAAGTTCAAAGCTGAAGACTTTGTACTATTACCTATCTCTATTGATGCAGAAGGTAAGCAACAGGTTCAACCGTTCTTAAACTCGTTAGGTATGCCAAATTTCAACTCTTACTACGATCAGTCACAAAGTCTTGGGGATGTTTTCCCGCTCGATACGATTCCAGCGACATTTATTCTCGATCAACAGGGCCAATTAATAGCTTTTGTTCGATCTTATGTCGATTGGGACGATGCCAAAGCTGTCTCGCTAATCCAAGGTTTTATCGATAAAGGCAGTAAAAAGCCCAATTAATCGGCACTCTGCACGTAAAAGAATCACCATCGTTTAAAAGATCGCCATGCGATCTTTTTTCATTAAAAAAGCCCTTGCACAAAATCTCCTGCTCCCTATAATGCGCATCCACTGACACGGCAGACAGCGTTAAGCAAGCTGACGAGTTAGGTTGAATTGAACGGCTTACTCTCTGTTGAGAATGGCACTTAATTCAATCGCAGCAAGAAGTTGAAAATACTCCTTGACGCGAAACGGGAAAGGCGTAGAATACGCAGCCCTAGCCACCTGGAAGCGTTCGACGCTCAGTGTGGTACTCAAGTCCTCTTACGGATATTGAGTTGCTCTTTAACAAGATAAAACAAGAAATCTGTGTGGACACTCACAGGTGTTGAGTTAATCGAAACTGCTTAACCTTCGG
>NZ_JAJAEF010000033.1:0-40379 GCF_020447145.1 Shewanella sp. SR1
AGTGATGAACAAAGTCATAGGACTGGGTATGCCTATTCGCCAGAGGGTCAATTAATACCAGGAACCCTTTTAGGAAAAGGCATACCTAAGATTGATTTAGGCAACAACGCCCTTATCAGATGTTGCTCTTCACTTCTAATATTTCAAATAAAAACTGTGCCTTCCCTTTTTGACCGCTCGCCGCGGGATACACCGAAAATTTAACGACTCCCGAAGTAGCCACCGGGTTTAACGTTACCGTTTGACCTGGCTTTACCACTTGACCAAGTACCTGAACACTTATTTCTGCGTCAGTGCGTAACGTAAATAAAGCATCTTGCGGTCCCGAAGCGAGCTGGCTTTCAACTGTTCTCAGATCATTAATGACGACTTCACTGACAGGTTTGTCTGCAGAGCTAGCTAAATCCCTAGATACTGCAAGAGTGGTTAATGAGCCTACATTTACTATGTTAGGCGGCTGATAAGTAAAGCTCTTGCTACTAACGCCTTGGTTGCCAAAAACGTCGGTAGCTTTCACCGTTAAAGTATAAATCTCACCGGATGTAAGTGATGGGAAAAGCCTTGGATATTGCAATGAATACACGTTATTGCCTTTACTTACAGTGGCCAAATAAACCGTGTCGTTAGCTGAACCGCCGGAGATAATAACACTATCGATGGTGTAGCTTGATTCATCTGCAATGGACACTACCAAGTCATCTAGCCCGACAATTTCATTGAATACTGCACTACCGGAATTGGTAATGCTTATTGTTGGTGTGGCGTTTTCTACTTTGAATGTTTGAAGCGGGGACACAGTGGTAGGCCCGTGATTCTCGACCATCTCTAATTCTAGTGAATGGTTTCCAGTCGGCAGAGAATTTAAGTTAAAGACGTATTCCCAATTAACACCGTTGCGAATTGAACTAATAGGGTTTAAATATTTTGTACCATATTTAATTCTAGCGGCCTTCATGACTAACCTTTCAAACCAACTGCCTGCACCCGGTAGATAAACAAATGCAGTAAGAGTGTTAGTTGTCGTATCAACTTTAAAACTGGTCATTTGCGGGTATTGAGCATCGTTATAGGTTGATTCGCCGTAGCTGTAATTCGCGTAAAGTGTTCCCATCGGCAGGCCCACTGACACAACACCGATAGCATCGTGCAAATAGCCATATCCACCTTTGGTCATCTCATATTTTAAACCCGTTAAGCTACAAATTGACTCACCTGCTGGAATGTCGCAAGAATATCCACGAAAACTTGCGCGTTGCACGTAATCCCGCGGCTGCACCCGAAGCTCAAAATCAGTCATTGTAGCTGGCAAAATCGAATTATGATGCATGATCCCTGTCGTAATAAACATTCGAACGTCATTTAACAAAAATGTTGCTGACGTCAACACCGGGGATTTTGAAGCAGTTTCAGACAATGACAAATTGTATTGGATAGTGCCTGCCATCCATCGACCAAAGTCAACCCACTTAATTTGGTTTGCGTTGTTATATCCAAATGGCGCTGTCATATCAAAATAACCGTATTCACCATTAATTATAACATTTGTCGCTCCCACTGAGTTCGCGAGAGCAAGCCCCCCTTTCACTCCAGCGTCTCGAACGTTATCTACTGGTACTCTATATAACAATCGAACGGGGTTGGTTTTGACTGTCATGCCTGGAGTATAAGCTACAAAACCTACAAATGAACTAGATACACTTTCAGCCAAGTTTGCATCCGGGTCGAAGACTGCAAAAGGAGAAGATGGAGCCCCACCATAGTTGTCGTAATAGAATGTTTTGACAGTTGAACGAGTGATGTTACCTGCTGCATCATATAGCTGAGCCTGCATTGAATATGGATCAGAAGCGTTATTTGACGGTAATATATTTGATAAGTCTGTTTGTGCATTTATCACAGCTTTGAATGCTGCTTGGTCTATGACCATGGGTCTTGTTAATACGATGGAATCGGAATTTAGTTTTTGTACAATGACAGAACCTGAAACCGCACCTTTTACATCCGTTATCCAAATTTTCGAATCTTCGCCGGTGTTTTGTGTATTTAGCCACCAAATCTCATTCGACCCTGTTTCGGCACCATAATTGCCTGTTCCATTTCCATACCAGTCTCCAATGATAGGTCCCTCAGTATCAACTTCAACAACCTTTGTATACTGATCAATTGTTGTACCAGAACTGTTAATCGTTTCGATTTTAAGGCTATACAAACCATCCATCAATTTGGGGATAGTTATTGATTTTCCGTAAAATTCTCGTCCAGAAAAGCTTAACCTGTCAGAAACTCGAATAAAATCTGTGGTGTTGTTGAACACCGTCACTCCACTGGTGTTGATGACTGATAGCTTAAGTTTGTTATCAAGCCCTCCAGAGAGGTAAACCATCGCATCAGTTTGAGGGTTAATGAGCGAGCCCTCAGTGGTTTTCACTGTAGCGTTGGTGTCTGTATACGAAAAGCCTTCTACTGCCGCGTTAGCCATGCCAGAGCAGATGACGCTACACAGCCCTAAAAGTAGTGATTTATTAATTTGCATGGCCTGCCCTTTAATTGGTAGAAGTGATTTGCGGAATGTCGATCATGAAGCTTGCCTGCCCTTTCACACCAGGAGAAGCAGAGTAAACAGGAATAACAACTTCACCTGTGATGCTGGGGATGATCGTGATTTGTTTAGTTTCCCCAGGTTGCAACACGCTACCAAGGATATTGACGTTGATTTTGGCGTCACTGCGTAACGTGATAAATGCCGTTTGAGCACCGGACGCGAGTTGTCCTTCAGCCGTTCTGAGCACACCAGTTTTAATTGATGTAATTGGGTCGTTTTGCGTGTTCTGCAGTTGTTTATTAACAGCCAAAGTCGTCATTTGCCCAACTTGCAATAAGTTGGCAGGCAAATACAAGAAGGTTGAAGTTAACGTCGATGCGTTCCCTGCTGTATCTTGAGCGGTAATATTGATAGTGTAAGTTTCATTCGCTTCCAAACTAGGGAATAAACGAGGGTAATTCAGGTCGTAAATACCATCACCTAAATTATTTGTAGAAACATAAACTGAATCCTTAGCAGCCCCTCCAGATAGCACAACCGAATTGATATTGGCTTCACTATCATCAGTAATGCTGATACGTAAACTCTCTAAACCATTAATGGTGCTTCCGTTTGTGATTTGCGCTCCAGAAGGCGATTGCAATCGCAAAACTGGAGGCGTAGTGTCGTTTAGATAATTGGATAGAATCGACTGTGTTACCCGATTACCATAGGTGTCATCTGCGTAAAACGAAATATTTTGACGACCACTTGGTAATCGATTGAGTTTAAAAGTAACTCGATGACGGCCGGTGCCGGTGATCACCCAAGAATCGGGAGATATTGCGAAGCCTAAACTAGATTGCAATCGGAAAACCTCTGTCTTCCACATTCCAGAACGCCAATCGCTAGTAGTGTTCGTGTCGTACACGTTTACAGTTATTGAATCATCAGTAACATTGACCGATTCGATTGTGGGAGCAATAAAATCCCAATATGTATACCAATAATTAAATTGAGCACTAAAACGTCCATCACTGACACCGTTCACACTTGAGTAGACCACATAGCTGTAGGGTGTATAGCCAAAACCAGACTCAAATACTCTGTTGATTGTAACATCGCAATAGGTTTCACCAATTGGGATAACACAGGAGCCTAAACCTGAAACAACGGCTAATTGTTCATAACCCATTTTTTCACTGTTTAGACGAAGCCTTACCACTTTTGTGTATTTGCCAACACTGATTCTTTCGCCCCCACTGCCACCTTCCTCACTAAACCATTGTACAGTGTCAGGTTGCTTAGTAGGCGAACGATCAACACCTGGGCCTAGGGTGAACTTGAAATCAGAAAGGTAATTGACTGAGTGAATGCCACTTTTCGTCAGCGCAACCCAATATGGGTTTACTGTAGGATATGAGACAGTAAATTCGTTATAGACAAAATCACCCTCTCGATAACCATAACTACTCCAACCATAATCCCCGTTTGCTTCCAACGTTTCAGAATAGGGCCGTCTATAGCGGACTTTTATCGGATTGTTGTAGATGGTCATCCAAGATGTGTACGGCTTCCACGTAGCACTTGAAGCATCATAAATGTCGCTACGAACTGGTAAGGGATATGAGGCTTTTTCGATAAACGAGCGAGCAGTAAAATCTGAATAATTACCTGCTGCATCAAAGACCCTAAAACCAGCCTGATACCAACCTCTATCACTGGGTAAAACCTCAGATGGTAGGGACGAAAGGCTCGCAGTGGAAGTATCTAAATCCAATTGAGCATTAATCGAATTTATTAATGAAAGGCTCACATCATCTTTCACAATGTAGAGAACATTTTTGAGCCCAGCACCTGTATCTTGAATACCTGTGAGTTTTAATTGGCCGAAATCCATAGGGCTATATGAAGCTAAAGTTCCACCGAAGGATCTATAGTTAAAAGCTAAATCAGAACTATTAGCTGTTGGTGCTTGAGTATCTATTGTCACCGGAATAGACCAAGAGCCAATCACATTCCCATCAACGGATAACAAGTCAGCCTGTAAGGTATAATTTCCCTGTGAATTAGGCGCAACTATAGAGATCTGTTTTCCGTAAAAGTCTTTTCCTTGAAATGTAATTCTGTCGGAAACACCAATCACACCCGTATTGACTTCGTTAAGCTTGACCCCACTAGAAAGCCAATATAGTTTTAGCTTTCGGTCAAGACCGGCAGACACATAAACATTCATTGAATGTTCAAGAACCGGGTTGATGGCCATAGCCGAAGCAGGTGTCAAAGTCGTCTGTTCTTGCATAACAGACGTAAAGGTCATACCTTCAATTTCCGCAAATGCAAAATGTGGCAAGGCTAATAACGCAGCCGCTAAAAGTTTGTAGCGATGCTGACTGAAATTCATAAGTGGCTCCTTCATCGAGAGCGATTATTTTAACACAGATAATTAAGCTTGCATGTTATTTAATCTAAGTTAAGATCTAACATAAACCATAGTTCTAGGTAGGAAATTCATGAAACTTATCAGACTGATTAAAGCCGTATCCATTTGTGCGATTGCTTCAGCTACGCTAAATGTCTACGCCAAAGATGATGGCAAGAAACGGCCAACCCTAAACGAATTGATGGCTGAAAATGCTTACATCGAACTTGCTGAACGTAATGAGCTCAGCAAGCCAGTTGTCTCTTCATGGGAACAAAAAACGATGAAATCAGAAGGTGGGAAAACCACGGAGGTTGTTGAGTCTTGGAAAGTCGAAACACGTATATACAGTAAGCCTAAGAGTGACAAACCTTAATCAGTTTTGCTAACTGCCCATGAACCTGCTCAGCTAATCCCCGCGAATTGGTAAGCACGATACTTTTGTCACTGAGAACCACGCGATAAGCGTTCATTGTACTTTCAATTTTAAGTTCATCATTGGCTAAGTTGAATTCTCGACTCCAAATGCGCCCCCCCCACAGTGTCAACTCGAGCAGGCAATCAGACTCGTAAAGATAAGACATATAGACCTTTTTCTTTAATCCAAGCGCCACCAACGCCCCCCCCAAGTACAACTATCCCAGCCCAAGGAGTTAATGAGTTATGGAGGTTGACGATCACAGACAACGTGCTGAAACCCACAATTGAGATCAACGAATAAAAAACTGAGCGAGGGTAAGGTGTGAATGAAGTACCAAACCATACTCGGATTTTAGGGTTGTTGTGACAAATTCTTATCGCATTCACAAAATTACATCTCCATATTTGAATTAGGATGGATTATAGTAGCGTCAATAACACAAATCTATAATGCTAAGGCATATGTAAATTGTTTATTTCATATTCAGAATTAGTGGACGAATGCGGTAAACTACTAGAGTCAGAAATGCCAGTAGTGCTAGTTCAAATTATTCATGCCCGAGGTCACAGCGCGGCCTACCATTTAAAACTGGGAGTTATCCCAGAATCAAATGACAAGATCATTGTTAAGTACCAACTTCCAAGCATGACCGATAATCCATCGGTTGCGCAGACGTGGATAGAGACTCTTCTGTCGCATTATCCTCAACTGGCTATCCACACCTACGGCGCTTTCAAAACTCATTCCTTGCCGATTGAAAACGCCTAGCACTACTGCTGGACAGGATAGTACGGCAGCTGTGTAAAGGTTTGAACGGTATTTAACAGGCAATGTGAGTCAATGTTAGGGTAATTTCGTGCAAATACATCCAATGCGTAGACCCCGAGTAAGTAAGCATCATCAAAGCTCACAGGAACAGCTTTTGGCTTCTTGCCACCCTCATTGATTGAGAAGAAAAACCCATTCTGTTGTCGCTTGACCGAGATGCTTTTGTTTTTCTGTGGGCCATGTGACTTAAACTCAATGAATGGAATGAATCCGAATAGCACGGCTAACAAATGCCGATATTCAGTCGCGGTGATTTGAATTATTGTCTTATCCTGCCAATCAAACTTTTTAGTGCCATCCCCCATTCCGTTTGCGCCTTCAATGTTCAAGGTGTGAAAACCTTTCTTAGTGACAGATGCGACGATGGTCAGCGCAGCGGCCTTACCGTGGATTTTTACCGATTTTTCAAATTCTGGAGCAGCTGCAGGCTGAACATTTTGAGCGCTTTGTGCGGATTGCTCTTCAAATCCGCGGCGATTGTCATGCTGGGGTTGGTACTGCTGATATTCATCATAATTTGCGGCCTCGTGGTGAGGCCCAATATTCATAGGGTTACCTTGGCGCGGTTGAAAATAATGCGTCTGCTGTTGCATTGGAGCAGATTGAGATTGGGCTTGTGGGGTTGCGTTGTAAGCGGGTTGGCTGTAATAGCTGTTATTCATTTTTAAATCTCCACTAATCATCATGACTATGATTAGACCAGACATTTCAAATGACGCAAAAATTGGCCTTTCGACTCAATAATACAACTCGACTTTACGCCACAACTTCAAATTGTCAGTATGACCGCTCATAAGTGGTGGCGAATACGAAGCCCCATAGCTAACGACGCTAATCAGTTCACTAGGCACCCCTTTGGTGACCAATTCGTTTTTTACTCGCTCCGCACGTTTGCGTCCAAGAGCAAGATTGTAATCAGCTGAGCCACTAATATCAGCATAACCAACAACCAGCACTCTACCGTGGGTTTTTAAAAGATAATCACGGTGCTTAGCCAAAACATATTGAGCCTCGGCAATATCGGAATAGCCGACAGCATCATACTCAAAATAAAGCGTTCTATCGGTGGGTTGGTGAATAATGATTTGGGCATCAGCATTGAATTGTTGCAGATCACGCTTTTCATCATTTGCAGCTGGCGCTTGCGTTGGCAGATAGCTATCACTGTAAGCAGATGAAACTGCTGCACGGTAAACATCACGATAGTAATTCATCATGGAGCTACGGCCATCATTAACAGCCGCATCTCTCGCCTTTTCCAATTCGAAAGCAAGATCGAGATCGCCTATTTTTCTCCCAGCATCAGCTGAAAGGTTCCGAACATCGTATCTTTGTTGATGCCTTACATTGATATTTTGATCATAAATTGTTTTACTACAGCAATCAGAAATTTCAGGTTTTTCAGTTGATACTGATACAGCACACGCTGAAAGCATCATGGCGAACAGTGATACTGTTGCTAGTTTGTTGATTTTCATCATATGGCCTACACAGTTTTCTAAACGCAAAGTTTTTAATATATAATAACATTTTTTTAGAAGAGTTCTAAGTTTTCAAATGAATCAGAAGAAAGGGAATTTCGGAATTTTACGAGGTAGACGGTGACTAACGCCGCATTCGACATTAACTCTTTTGATGTTTTGTACAACAAACTGACTCTTGAATTAATTGAACTAGCCAGTCATCTTCCTGATGCAGCTAGCAATCAGTCATTTTTTTATAAAATAACTCCTTCACCCCAAACATTTGATAAATTCAAAGTAGAACTATTTTCTGACATCAAAGCGCGAGGGTGGATAGCATCTTCCTTAACTCAAATGACGCTTTCTGAAGATTCAATCGGCAGAACCAGTATAACACCAGGTGTTATCATTTTCCCTCATTCAGAATATAACCATATAAATCAACTGATTGAAAAAATAAATAATACGAAAGATAACATTCAAGCGTTACTATCAACGCATGACCTACACAAGTTAAGAGCAACGTTAGCCCGGCAAAATACATTGTGCTCACTCGTTATGCTCACAAGAAAAATCCACGTTTTAAAATGCGAAGAAAAATCTACCATTTCAGTCTCTTGGTACATGAGAAGTGGAATGCGCGTTTTGAAAGAAAAGGATTTTTCAACAAGAATACAAAAAGCAGTGCAAAACAACATTCTGGAATTTTCAAAAGGAAATGAATATCTAGAAATTTTTCAAAAAAACCAAAAATCACATAGTTTTCGAATAAAAAGAAACATAATACCAACAACGATTTACAACATTTGGAAAGCTGGTAGTAGTAAAGAAAAACTGCAATACAACGGCCAAACACCTCTTTTCGTTTTCTCCGATTACGACATAAAGGTCAAACACTTAGAAAGTAATTACGGTACTAAGACACGTTCAAAACGCAATGATGCAACGCCTGACACGGATCTTCTCATTCCAGAATTACACATTTACATGTCAAAGATTAACAAGGAATAATTAACCTATAGAATATTTGAATTGTGTTTGTGAGAGATTTCGCACATACTCATAGATGAAAATCGTACTGAGTAGACAACTACCCTCTCAGGAATTTTACGAGCCTAGCCAGCGCGAAGCCGTCAAAAAATCGAGAAAACATCATGAATAGCAACAACGTACTTAAATTTCCGGTTACTGCACCACTAACGCACGTACCCAAGGATAACATCAAAAAACCAGAGCAAGTTGCTTCGGAGAAGATGATAACCTCACGGAAAGGGGTGCAGTTTTTATCTTATGAAGATTGGGTGGAGTATATAAAAGATCTCGGAGTTACCAGTCGTGCAGAATGGCTTAGATACGTCGAGGCTAATGAAATCCCTCCATATCTACCAGTGTCGCCATCATTATTCTATGGCCGTAGAGGATTATGGCAAGGTTGGGGGGTGTTGAACCCTAACGCACCTGTAATACCGCAATCGGAAGAAGATGACATTCATAGTCGCGGCGGCGTATTTGCTAGTTATGAGACATCTTCCGAATATGCCAAAGCATCTGGCATTAAAACAATGGCCGAATGGGTGGAGTATCACCAGAAGAATGAAAAACCTAAAAACATTCCTTCTGATCCTCGTTCTTTCTATACAAGAAAAGGTATGTGGCAATCTTGGAACCATTTCCTAGGAAATGAAGAACCTTATGATTACCACCAAAAAGGTACTCTTGAGAAAGTGAAAAGATGGTTTAAAGAAAATAACATCACCACTTCAACTCAATTTTTAGAAATGGCTGCAAATAAACAACTGCCTGACTTTGTGCCAGCAGCACCGACCATGTTATTCGGTGTCAAGTTCAAAGACCTTCTTGCTAAAAGACAAAAGTACGTCACTTTTAACCAAGCTAGTAAAGAAGTTAAGAAGTGGAATTGCAGCAGTATGTTGGAATTTAGAGCTAAACATCGCGAATTGAAAGCCAGTGGCAACAAACTAGCGACTCAAATTCCGTCTGCACCAGATCGCGTTTATAAAGACCTTTGGAAAGGCTGGACAAACTTCCTTCAAGGTTAATTTCCTAAAAAAAGCTGGGACATTCCCAGCTTTTTTATATCTTAATTTCAAAAATCTTCGAAAAGCCATTTTTAAAACGATTGTATATCAATAACTTGAAATCGTGTGTTCAAGATAAATTCCCAGCTTATCAAGCGCCTCAAAACTCATAAAGATCCTTGACATCTCTCCCGCATTTTTATGATTCATCGCTTTAGAATACTGGTCAAAAGCCTTTTGAAACTCCTGATTTTGCTCCAACCTCAAAACATTTTTATAAGCACGATCAATCACATCACCTCTCACTGTTATTGTTTTGCTGGCAACAATTCTAAATATCGGCTCCGACTGGCCTTCTATCACTCCTTGTTCAAAGGCTAAATCACTCCCGGTAACTTCATACGGGGACAAATTCAAAACCATCACAACTTCCCAAGGCTTTTCAATCTTGCGGCCTGACTGCATCAAAGCATCGTAAAGCGCATATTGAATCGATTTGATACTTCCTGTGTGCGCAAGCGAATCGGCGTCGTCGAATCCATGAACAATTAACCTGGACACACCATTACCACGATAATCAAACTCACCCGCAATGACATCTGTATTAGTTAACAACATAGTAATTATTAGCAGCGCGGCACTAATTTTTTGCATATAAAATCCATCCCTACTTCGACGGCATTGCCTGAATTGTTGCGCTCATACCTATGGGTACTTGCGTATTTTTCAAATTGTTGACAGATACGACCTTTTTACCAACTAAGATTAATGCTCCATCCATCCTTTTAATCATCTGTTGGTCAGGATATTTAATCTGTTGTTGAGGCTTATGTGACAGTACGGCATCAAAGACCTTATCTGGCCTTGAGCTAACATCATCTACCGTACCTAAAAAGGAACCCTTTACCCCACGGCGCCCGTAAGCGTCAGCGAGCATGACTTTGTATCGTATGACCCAATAATCCAAAAAGGTTTCAGTAGACACAAACTGATAGTCGGAGGGCATAGTGTTCTCATGATTGCCGGTGATCACAAACAAACTATTAGGAGTGCCATAAATTCTATCTTCTTTTTCTTTCAAATAGCGTCCATCAATCGGTGTCCAGTGGCGCCTATTCTGCGACGATAGATGAACATCCGTTTCCAACTGTTTTAACAGCATGGACTCGTCATAAGGACGAATGCTAACGGTTATATCTGCTTTAATCTCAATACCTGCAGGCAACACGTTATAGCCGAATTCAACACTATTTACAGAATACATATAAGAACTTGCAGTAACGACCTCATGCAATACCGATTCGTCATTAGATGATGACCTGATCAATACGCCCTGTTGTGCTGTAGGGTTTAATTTAGAGTAAATTGCTTTTCTCGCCGCTCGGTCAATTAGATCCGCCTTGAAATTGTTGAGTGACATTTTGCGGCCCACTGGTTTACCACTTAAATAACTCACACCCCATAAATCGGTTGCTGACTCTGTAACTGTTATCTCTTCAGCATTGGCAATACTGACTGAACTAAAACAAGCTGCCACTAATAGGCTAAATATCTTCAAAATTTTTCCCCTACCACTACATTTCCATCCATGCTACATCACTATTCAAAAACAACAAATTTCCCAAAAAAAACGGCGGTAAAAACCGCCGAATTTAAAACCTCAATCAATCAACGCTCCATCGTTGGCACGTTGCTATTGGAAGTGTCCATAGATGGTCCACCGCTACTACTGGAACCTGCGACAGAGTGACCGCTGGCCGCAACACCACCCACCAAATCAACACTGTTATAACTCACGTTTGAGGGTTGGACGTTGTTCCCAAATCCGCCCATTACAGAGAAATTGAATCCAGCTTGATTACCATCGAAGGCGAAAGGATTGTTCTCAACAACTGTACTTCCCGATTGCGTAGAATTTTCGGCAGGAGTTTCGACATAACGAACCTCTGGTTCACTTCTTTCAGGACTTGCTGTACTTACCGCATCACCCTGAGCCGTAGTTGCAGGCGCTGCGCCTTGTTGGCTCACCGTGTCACCTTGAGCCGTGGCCGCTGGCGCTGCGCCTTGTTGGCTCACCGCATCACCCTGAGCCGTAGTTGCAGGCGCTGCGCCATGTTGGCTCACCGTGTCACCTTGAGCCGTGGCCGCTGGGGCTGCGCCATGTTGGCTCACCGTGTCACCTTGAGCCGTAGTTGCAGGCGCTGCGCCTTGTTGGCTCACCGTGTCACCTTGAGCCGTGGCCGCTGGGGCTGCGCCTTGCTGGCTCACCGCATCACCCTGAGCCGTAGTTGCAGGCGCTGCGCCTTGTTGGCTCACCGTGTCACCTTGAGCCGTGGCCGCTGGGGCTGCGCCTTGTTGGCTCACCGCATCACCCTGAGCCGTAGTTGCAGGCGCTGCGCCTTGTTGGCTCACCGCATCACCCTGAGCCGAAGCCACTGGGCTTGATGGGAATTGTGTCTCACCTATGGGAAATTTTTCACTTGATGGCGATGAATTGCTTGCGGTTAATTCCATACCTCGCTCGACATTCGCCCTTACCGAATCTGGAAGAGAACCTAAAATTGCTGCTTTATCTTCTGGCGACATCTTATTGGCAATGGACTCAAGTTGCATGTTCGCACCTTGACCGTTAAATCGGGTGTTCTCCATCCTAGATTGAGTTGAACCTTCTCCCTCACCAATGCGGTGGAATCCATCCATTAGATGAATCCGTTCGCTTGAGCTTAGCCCACTCATTACCGGACTATTTTTGGTTGCATCGTCATAGTCAGTTGCATGGTCATAACTTGTACCTGTTCTTGTATGTGCGTCCGAGTTGCGTGATGTTGATAATTTCTGATCAAAGTCCTGTAAGCCTTGAAGCGTCTGAACTAATCTTTCTCTCACAGGCTCCGATAACCCTTCTTGTGCCATTGCTTGAGTCACAATATCTTGAGCACGATCAGTTACGAGTTTCATATCTAGCACTTCGTCTTTAGATGGATTGCCATCTCTTTGCAATCGACTAAATTCAGCGCTTGGTAATGGATTTTTAGTATCACCGTCTGCCGCAATTACTGATGCCAGAGCAACAGCTTTTTGAGTATTCATATCCTTGTCGGAGCCCAACGTCGAAATAACTTGAGCCGCAGCATTACCCGCATGGGATTGCCGATCTGCAATATCTTGACTAGCATACGCTTCGTTCACACGACCAAAGGCTTGTTGTGCATTTTGATATACTGACTTCTCGCTTGGGCTCAATTGACCACTGTCAATGGCCTTACCCAGTAATCCATCGGCCGCGTTAGCCATCGCAGCGATAACTGGCGCCACTTGAGATGCGTGATCGCCGGTGTAATAACTTGATTGTCTATTCGCAAAATCATTTAGCACCCTAGACAATTCAGCTGGAGACTCTGCAGCTGATTTCATCACCTTCATAACGTCATCAACAACCTTTGGCGATACCGCACCAAAAGTTCCCGACTTAAGCTCTTGCCCCAAAGTATCGATGATATTGTTCACACCAGCGGTTCCGCCGACCTTTTGGCTTTCTTCCAACTTCTTCCAAAGGTCATCAATATTCCTGTCTAACTTATCAAGTTTATGCTGCTGTTCAGGTGTCCATTTTGCAGGCGACTCTAGATGTTGATTATCGTAATCCTCTTTAGAAGGCTTAAAGTCCTTAGCTCTTTGTGCTGCCTCATCTTCTACCTTTTGACCTTCTTTGTTAATGCGCTGACCTGTTGCTCCAATACCTGCCTCTTGATCAGACTTGAACTTTTGTTGCTCGCTCGTTAGGGCTGGCTTGTCGTAATCCGATATTTGTGACTGACCAATTTGTGTGAATCGGTCACCTACAGCCATCGCTGTCGTGTTGGCAGATTCCGTTCCATTTACAGCGGCAAATCCGATAGCCGAACCTACGGTAAGATGTCGAACCGCGTCAGCCATCATAGGGTCTGATTGAGTACGTGACATTATATCCGATAACATACCGACAGATCGGTCAGCTATTGAGCCTACATCATTGAGAGGAATTGGTTTTCCATTCGCAGACATAAGAGTCTGCGAATTATTAACAATCCCCTGTAGAGCATTATTATCTCGAGCCACGTCATATAATGATTGATTAGCGGCATAGTCCTGTTTCATCGCATTCAACTTGGCTTCTTCTGCTGTCCCAGTCCCAGCCCCAGCACCAGCGGCTTTAGCATCTAAAGCACTCATTGTGCTTATAAAGTCGAGCGTATCCAAGCCATTCGTAGCAGCATCCCAATCGTTTCCATATTTGCCTCGCATCGCGCCATCAGCGGCATTCTGAGCAATTTGGCGTAACGTATCCGTTTTAGTAAATAATCCCGAATTATTGGTAGAAATCAGCTCGCCAAACTTAATGTTCGCACTACTACCAGCCGAACCTGACGAAGTAACACCATCACGTAATTCACGAGATCTAGCCTCTGCCTGTTGCAATTGTTCGCCTGTGGTTCGCTGCTGTGATACAGCTTCATCTCTAGACTTTGCATCTTGATAAACTGCAGAAGACGTATCTACTTGAGTTGAGTTGTAGGTCTTGCGGTTTGCCTCCGTATTTTGTTCTTGGTATGCCTTGGCGACGCTCTCTTTCTCTGCAGACGTTAAAGTGCTTGTGTTGGTTTCCCCCTCTGATTGAAGCTGAGACCTAATTGTGGATTGTGTTTGCGACCATGTAGCATCGGCTTTGGCATTAACACCAAGCGTACTAAGCAATGTCGATACCGGATTAATACCTTTAGCGCTTTCTGTTTTTGAACTTCCGCTATGGCCAAGCGCCAGTCCTACCCCAAAACTCGTCGCAAACTCATTGGCTTCCGTTTCATTCATAGACGCCAAGGTGTTCAATATTTTCGCTCTTACTTCGCTAGATCCATGTTCGCTTCCCTTTCCTATTAGAGAAGTTGCTGCGAAACCAAGAGTTTCTTCATACCCTAACCCTGCTTGAGCGCCATTTTGGAAGACATTTCCGGTTCCTACCGAAGTGATTAACCTTTCATTAGCAGCACCAACCGCTTGCCTTGCCGCTGTATCCGATTGTGTAATACTGCTAACGTCAGATATTGCTTTACTAAGGGCAGTTGCCCCTGCAGATAGAGCGTTATAGGTTGCCCCCCCCGTACTAAGCCCAGCCATATTTCCGGCACCCTGACGGCTTTCCATCCACTCACCATTCGATGTCATTGTCTGACTATAACCACCTGACGAAACGGTTTTACCATCGCTATTGACCGTCTGTGGTGATACGCCCTTGGCATCCATGTTGGCGCCCATTTGGGCTTTTTGTGTTGCCCCCATCATAGTATGCACACCGCCGAAGACAATCATCATAGCCAGCGCTGGCACCATCGTTTGAATGATTGCCGCTTGAGATACAAAAGTCTCAAGTGTGGTGTAGGCGCTATCCATTCCCCCCAGAGAATCGATACTCCAATTTCGCATGCTAGGCGCAATCATGCAGTTCTGAACCGAGCTCGAATCATTCCCTGGCAGAGAACACATCAGCTTATTGAAATAGTGGTTGGTATACATGTTGACGCCGACTTGGATAATCGGCCAAAAGTTCACAGCGAGTAGAAATGAATAGAGCTTTCCGGCCATCATGATCCCTTTGGAGCCGAAGGTCAGGAAAACCGGAAGCAGCGGAGCAATGAGGAAAATAAAACACTCAAACCAAGTGATAAGTGCAGGGGCAGTTTCCAAGAAAAATGAAGACTGAGCTGCTTGGCTTAAGTGACGCTGTTGAATCGCATCAAATTCTTGCTGAAACGCCAATCGTTCAGAGGGCTCTAACTCTACATAGCTAGCCCCAACTTTGGCCATCATTGCTTTTACAAAGTTGGCTCGATACAAATTTATGAGGTTAGCAGTATCCCCTGTTAAGGACTCGAAGACTTTCTCAACTTGAGACTCTTCTGCCATGTTATACATTATGGCGGCTCTCCCCTTCATTTCTTCGGCCCAAGGACTGCTGTCAGAGAGATCATTGCCTAACTTGGCATAAGCATCGGTACAGGTAATTTTGGTGTATGACTTGGTGTTAACATCATAGTAAGGCGTATACCAGCTTCCCGAGGTGACTTTTAATTTAGTGAAGTCAAACGCCCCAGTGACACTCTCGTCGTGATTTACCTCCTGTACCGCCTGTCCCGTCGGATTTTTACCGTTCCGAATGTCTTCGAAATAACAGTTTTTAAAGTACGCACCCAAATTTTCACCGACAGAACGATAACTCGCATCTGCCTCAGAAGTGCCGACAAATCGGGCTTTAAGTAACGCTTTTAGAGGGTCTATGTTGGTGCCTGGCTCGGTGTCATAATCAGGTGTTATACTGGCATATGCTTCTGACATCCCTTGAGCAAAACCACCACCAATCATGGTAGCTAATGCAGCTGGCGCCACAATCCCAAAGGGCAAAGTAAATGACTGAGACACTTCGCCCGTTCTGACTGACTCAACGTAAAAATCCACCTTCGGGGTGAACAAAAACATGTAAGTGAACAAGGCGATGAAAAACTCCTTTACATGGAATTTATCAGGGGCAAAAATTTGCTTGAAAGCAGACACTAGCAGGGTAATACCCAATCCAATCGCAATAAGATTGCTATTTGCAATGCCGCCATCACTGAATGCCAATTCCGCCGATTGCGCCATCTTTATCAATAAATCGAGGTCACCGAGAGAGTAGATAGTTAACATGAATTACTTACCTCTCATACTTGCACTAAAGTTGATCTGACTTAATAGTTCCTGCTCCATTTCACGTCTTCTGTTGGCCATTTCTTCCCTTTCGAGGCTCAGCGCGTCGATTTTCTCTAACAACTTTGATGAAAACGCGCCGCGCTGACCTTTATCAGTCGAAGCCATCTTACTCGCGGCAATTCGTAGTCCGTCAAGCAACTGCTGGGTTGCATCTATGGCCATCGCTTCGGAGATAAACTTACAATTACCTGTATTGATGACATTGACTGTTGAGGCTCGTTTAATAATGTCTTCAAATTCACTTCTCATATTGGCCATGATCTGTGCTTGAGAATCACTATAATTTCCTTTCTGAGCATAGATGGCCATGATGCTCGAACCGACTAAGTTAGAATCGACTAAGCCACAAATTGCATCACCATAAAATCGATAGAACGAATCCAAATAGCGTGGATCGCTAATTGGTACAGTCGCGACCTTAGCCGATAGACACTTGCTATCGGCAGATTGGGCCTGCTCACAGACCACCATTTGTTTAGCTACAGCCATTGATGTAGTCGCTTGAGGCTGATACAAGTCTTTCAATGAAACTTGTGGGCTAAATGACTGACTGACCGCATCACTTCCTGCTGAAGCCGATGCAGTTAATGTGCTGTCGAATTTATAAATTTCAGTCCCTAAAATAGTCATTAACATTTGAGCGACGACATGGCGGTCTGAGGATAGGGTTGGGACGGTAGTTTCAGACTGCATGAAGGTTTCATACACCGAGTTGAACTGCATCTCGTCGCCAGCCTGAGTCAACTGCGCAGCTTTCGAGTGGGAGTCTATTGAACTGCGCTCAACCGTCGATGAAGCGAATGAATCAAACCAAGCACCCGCCGAATCATTGTAGGCTTTCCACATTTTACGGTCACTTTGTACCTGAAGTGATGGCCACTGTTGCTCGGCCAGATCAGCCCATTCCTCGCAATCTTTGCTGATAAAATCATTTAACGCATTGAGGCGTTTCGCTAGGTCTGCGAGAATTGCATTACAGTCCGGGCATAACATTCCCATTGCTAATTGGAATGCGTACATCGGGGCGGCGGCGGCGATAGATCTTGCCATCTGAACAAGCTCTTCACGTTTTATAATGGACAGTGAGCCGCCGAAGAAGTCGATCCCCTTGCAGGATGATTGAAGGTAAGGAGCCCTAACCGCCACAATCTTTTCGTTAGTGGTTTTAATCCGTACCGACGCACTCCCCAGAGAAAATCCGTCACGTTTAGCGCCTGAATATGAAGTTGCACCGGAGCTGGCAGACAACATCTGATCCCATAAATTGTTTAACCCGCTTGCAGCTGTCGCTGATAACGGGCAACAAAGTAAAGCAACTATAACTTTCTTTTTCATTCTTGTTCACCCTCGCTATCAGGTTTTCCGAGCATAAAATTCCGCATCTTGTTAATGAGGTAGTCTGGGTCTTCATACACTTTTTGCGTGTCAACCTTGGCTTCTGCATCGGTCATATACAGAGCTCGTACCTGCTTCACATTATTAAGTTCTGCTTGGCTAATAATTTTCTCGCGGCTAGCGAGTTCGATGATCCTTTCACTGAGAGAATCCATGCCGATTAGCCCAGAACCCAACAGGAAGTAATCACCCGTGTTGTTGGTTAGATACAGTGTTGGTGTCGCCAAGACGTCGAAGCGCTGCGCCATGTCGGAAGTCGCCACTCGATAATCGCCTAATGCTAAAAAGTCATCATTTGGAACGGTGCCGCCATCGAGAGAAACAGGCATGATCGACCATCCATATTCCTTTGCCAGACGGATTAGGTAGGGAGTTTGCTTTGCGCAATACGGACACTGAGAGCCATAGAAATAAATGAGGGTGGCTTTCTTGCCGATGGCTTGAATTAACTTCCATTGGTTTTCAGACTGAGCGCCTTTGAAAGTTTGCAGCGTCACGTCGTTTTCAGGACGGCGTAACCCTTCATCGAGGTAAGGGTCAAACATTTGTTCGGAAATATAAGTAGCGGCAAACTGGTTGGCGCGATCTATTGCGGCACGCTGGATGTAAAGGTAGCGTTTAACGTCTTCTGGTTTTCCAGTGTTAAGCGCCAACTCCTTTGCCTTGGGCAAGTTTTCTTGGAACCACTTAACGCTCATGGCCTCTACTGAATTTTTACTCGTTTCAGTCTCAGTTGGTGCAGAAGATGGCGTTGGCACTATAGGTTCTTCCTCTTCCTTTTCTTCGGGCTCAGGAATGTACTCGTGCCAATACCAGCCCTTTTCGCGTTGTTTATAGAAGTTACCACCATCATTGCTATTTGCAGGATCTTCTGCCACAACTGGCAGAGCCAGAGCCGCAAAAATCAAAGCCATCAATTTATTTACTTTCATTACGCCAACACACTTTTTATATTCTATAGGCTAAATATATCACGCCTCACTGGATGAAAAAAAGCCGCCTTAATTGCAGGCGGCTGATTTATTGTTTTTCACGTTTCTCGGGCGACAAAAAAATCATCACTAATATCAAAGTCATCTTCCATTGGACTTCGAGGTTCTGCATCTGCTTCCACTTTCTCCCTTTCACTTTCGACTTCTACCTTCGGCGCCAACACAGTGCCTAGATTAAATCCCTGCTGTCTCACCATTAATCCAAATTCCATCAGGGTCATCATCTCGCGGGTCAGTGCCTTTGGCCCAAACTGATCTAAATGAGCGAAAATTAGCGGGTGAGTATCATCGGCAATCCGAATGTGTCTCTCGATTGTTTTGGGCATCCCTCACCTCAGACTGCTTTTAACTTTTGATAATCGCCTCGCGCTATGGCTCCACGAATGAATTGCTCGCCTGCGGTTTGCAAGCCCCGGGCAACAGCTGTCAGAGAGTCATCAACGACTTCGATTTTGTGGAAAGGGAATGCGCGCTGAATCGAAGGCAGGTATACCGCTGCGGCACCACCGGAGACAATAATCAGGTCAATGTCCTGACCATCACCTACTTTGTTGACGACACTTGTTAATGCTTCGTCAGTAACAGACCGAATCGCGCTAGTCACATCAAATAGATCGCACTTAGGGAATTTCATCGCTTTACCGTACAGCTTAAGCTCACCACTGATAAAGGCTTGGTCGATCAACTCAGGGTTAATCTGTTTGATGTTGAAACCTTCGAGTTGCGAGCGCAGCGCGACTTCGACTGCACCAATCACTTTGGACATCCCAGTTTCAGAATCACCAGAACGATTTGGACTGACCTTCAATCCTTTCGACGTAATGAAGTCGGTGGTCATATAACCTGGGTCAATGGATAACATGGTTTTATCTTTGCACTGGGCAAAGCGTTCATTTCCGCCTTGGCGCAAAAATGACATCAACGCACCAAGCGGTTGTTCAAAAACCAAGACCTGACGAATGGTGACCTTGCGACTCGGTGTGATTTGGTGAGTGCCGGTATAAATCTTGGCGAGTTCATCTTTCCTGAACATGACACTCACTGGCAGACCAAGCACTAACACATCTATATCGATGTGATTTGATTTGCCTAAAAATGACAGGGCGCCAAACAATAACGCTTTATAGCGGTCACTCGTGATAAACGATTCTGTGTTGAGAACGCGAACATTTCGCGAACCGACCGAGGTCCCTACGTCTGAACCAACCTCATAGGTGATTCCATCGACTTCCACGTTTGTTACATCGCGTTCCTCGCCTGCTAAACCCAGATTAATATCCGATTTAATCGGAATAGGCAGGGACGGGAACGTCTTCACTGAGTAATTGCCTAGCGATTCCTTGTGTACACAAGTCGTTGTGCCATAGCCAACATCGACTGTGATGATGACGGGATTATTCATAAATACCAACTCCACACCAAATGACCCCCAATCTGGGGTTTTAAGAGGGTTTTAAGAGACTTCCAAAACCTTTCCAGCTTGCTCTTGAAGATTATTCTTACCATTCCAATACCAATCTGGGATCCATATAATACACAATATATTTAGCTCGTGTATTATTTATTTTGTGTGTATATTATGCACTTTGTTATCCATAACATGTCGCTAGTGAATTAATCAAAACATGAAATGGCTAACGAACTGAAGTGCAACTAAGTCTGGCTTAGTAGCGAAATTCCTACTCTGGATTCTTCGAAATTAAGCAGTTTTAACGGCTTCCAAAATCAGTAAATCAACGCTCTGAAAGCGCAAGTTGGCTCACGAACTGGGAAAAAACCTGAAGTGGCCAACTGAATCGCAGACGTGAGAAAGGATTTCTCAGGGGGCTTGCCCATGAATCGGTGTGTATATCACGCGAAAAGCATGAGTTGGCCAACGAACTGAAAATCTTCAAAGGATGGCCAACACCGGAGGCACCTGGGATTTATCCCAAACTCAACTGGCAGAATGACGATTAGTGAGCGACACGAGTTCGCCAACGAACTGGGTTTCTGCATGAGTTGTCCCCGTAGGCCGAAAACGGATTACTGAAGACGAACAAACAGTAGGTAAATGAATGAATGACTACTCAGGTACTTCGGGTAGCTCTGAGAACGGGAAGCCCGTACCCGCATTAGGGTTCCAGTTGGTGAATACCATCAGAAGCCTAGAGGGGTTGATTGAAGCCGCTCAGTTTCAGGCAAAGGTCATTGTCGATGATTACTGGCTGAAATGGAGATCTTCAAACCGTCAGTTGCGCAGTGATGACGGTGGGAAGTTTAGTGGCGGTGAGATGGCCCCCCGGGTCGTTGTAAAAAACGAAAAGGTGTATTTGGTCTGGACGAGGTATCGACCAGGGCGAGTTGGAAACATCAGCAAGTCTTGGGGCGATGACGTTAAACCGACCCAGCGCGGATACACCTTAGACCAGTTAACCCGCAAATCCCCAGAGTGGGAGGCGCGAATGATTGAAGACACAGAGAATCGATTGGCTCCGTTGAGAGAAACCCTTGAGTGTCTACATGAAGCAAAAGTCAAACTACGTCGCATAGAGCGAAAACAATCCTAGGAGGATTATATGAGTCAGACCAACGAGAACCCACAAGTTGCATCAAAGCGTACTCAGAAACCATCTGCAGTTCGTCAAGTTCAGCAGCGTAAATTCATTCTGAAGGAAATGGATTTCAAGAGCAGCGCCATCCAGCAGCTGTTTAGCAATGATGCTCGTCAGCAGAATATCAAATACAGCATTGCCCGTATCGCTGGTCTATTTGTGTTGACGTCTAACAACAAAGAAATCCGTGACCGTTTAGATGCGTGGTTTGTAGCTGAGCAAGAAGAAGCTGTTCGTCGCAGCACCCTTCTCAACACAATCCACAACAATGAGTTGTCTACCTCGCTTGGCAACAATGCCGATTTTGACGTGGTGACACCAGAATCGTTCAGAGTGACGTTCCAAATCGAGCACCCAATCTACTGGCGTGTAATCGACGTAATTTCCCAGATTGATGAATCTATCGCAGCTATTGAAAACCTCTGGTTAGCTGGCGTGATTTCTGAGTCAGTCAGCAACAATAGTCGCGGCATTGCGATGAACACCATGACTCGTTTCTTTGGTCGCATGAGAACTGTAGCTACAGATTCAGCTGACCGTAAGGGCGGAATTTATTCGTTAGACGCTTACAACAAAATCATGCAAACCATCACCCGCAACAATCCAGATGACCAGTCAGCCAATGACGACTCAGGGGCTGAAGAAATTGAGCAGGATTCCGGAAACCTGGTAGTGAACGCATAATGAAGAAAATAGCCAAGCTAGTTAGTTTGGCTGTTCGATCCTTCTTACTGGATGGCAAAACCCCAGATAAGAATGCGGTACGGATGGCTTTTGGTGGGATTGAAACTAAAGCGGTCAGCGAAGAGTTGGTAGAGACTTTCTACCCTCCCGTAGCTGACGGTGTAGCAGTCGTGAATCAAGCGAGAATCATTAAATCCAATAATGACCTAATCGATATGTCGATTCGTGAACTGGGTTTGACTGATATTCACCGTGACACGTTCAATCCTGCCAACCTATCTGAATACAATCAAGTCTATAACGCACAGACATTGGTTAGGGATGTGGTAGCGAATTTCCTTTCTTACGCTCACTTACTCCCAGCCTCAGAAAACCATCATCACGCAGCTGTTGGTGGTTTAGCACGTCACAGTCTTGAGGTGGCTCTGTTCTCCCTGCGTCACATGGCGTCGGTTGATATTAGAGAGACCAAATTTACCGACGAATTGCACGGAAAGAAAATCCGTTGGCAATATGCGGCGTGGGTAATCGGGTTAGTGCATGACATCGGTAAAGCGCTGCATGATATGACCGTGCAGGCCGATGATTCAGTCTGGAACCCACAACTCGAAAATATCTATGATTGGTCAGGGCGCAACCAAGTATCCCGTTATCAAGTGACGTGGAACTATGCAGACCGTCACGGCAAGCACATTGGGCTTGCATCATCCATGCTCAACACGGTACTGACCAAGGCAGCTAAGCAGTATTTGTTTGGCACTCAAGATGACCTTCAGGTCGCCATCTATGAAACCTTATCAGGCAGTATCGAAGTTAATAACTCACTGCGAGACAGTCTAAAAAAAGGCGAAGCGCGTTCCGTCCACAAAGACATGATGTGGCAATGGGACAGATTAACCGGTGCTCGCAAGATGCCACTGGAAGCAGCGTTTATTAAGCGCTTACAAATGATGCGTCGCGGCTGGAAGGTAAACGAAGAGAAAGCCGATATTTGGTGCCTGGGCGCCGAAGATGTGTACGTGTCTTACCCAGCAAGTTTCAACAAGGTGATGTCATCGCTCAAGGAAGATGGCTTTAACGTCCCAATGCAAGTCGGAAAAATGCTTGAGATGCTGGTAGAGCGTCAGCTATTTGAACCGCTGTTTGAGGATTACACCAGTGGCCACTTGCACCCTGTTACGAATCCAGAATGGACGGCAGGGCCAATCAAAGTCGTTAAGCCAAAATGGGCAGGCATCGTTTATGGCGAGGATATTCCGCAACGCGGCATTCATGGAAAAATCTCATTAACCCGTGACGATTCGCTGTTAATCCATTACGCCGATACGGGGCTAATCACCCTGACAGATACCCGTGAGCCAGACCCGCAAACTCCGGCTAACAACACGGCTGCACCAACCCAACCCGCTCCTGCGCCACCCCCTACTCCTGCGGTAGCACCGGTACAGCAGAATGGGTCGCAAACAAATCAAAGTAAGGCTCAGACAAAGAAACCGAAGAAGCAATCAGCTCGAGCGAGCACCAACACTCCGGCACCAGCACCAGCACCAGCACCAGCAACAACGCCAAGTGAGCCAGCGCCAGAGAAATCGCAAGTCGAAACTCAGGTAGAGCCAGAACAATCCAATACCAGAGCTCCGGCGCCAGACACCAAGGGTATCGTGTTTAAGAACATGAATGACACTCCGATAGTCAGTGAGCCAGCGGAGGCGGCAGTAGAGATAACTGAGCCAATAGCTCAAGAAATGCCTGTAGAAGTGTCGAAGGAAAAGACCTGTATTGAGCTTTTAATCGAATACCTGTTAACGGCTAACAACACACTACACCGAGCAAAGCTGGATGGTGACGTGCTGACATTGAATGCCAGCCTATTCGAAGAAATTGACCAGCAAATGAGAGGGCTTGGTTTTGCCGAGGGCGCCGTGCTGAAGGATTTGATGGATAACAAGTTACTTATTCCAGACCCTAAAGCGCCGCGTAAAGTTATTCATGTCGTTAACAAACAAAAGTTCTACCAGCTGAAGCTAGCCGACGTTCTTGCCAAGCCAGTGGGTGACATGCTGACTGAGCTTCAAGCTAAGGCCGATGAACGCAAAGCTAGAAAGCAAAAGAATAAAGCCCTAACCACCGAAGTCATTACAGAGCCGAATAGCCTGCCCACGCAGGAGTCGTCTATCAAAGATGTGATAGATGGCCCGAAGACAGAAGTCCCGGAGCAAGAATTATCTCCGTTAATGCCTAACGAAGTACCACCAGAATCAAGCTGTCATAGCCTAATGGCAGAAGTCCCAGAGCAAGATTTATCTTCATTAATGACTGACGAACTTCCACCGTTGTCCGAGTACGCGCGGGAGATGTCTTTGGCCACGCCGGAGAATGAGCTGCCATGGTTTACGCCGGAAGAGCAATCGATGTTAACGACTGACATGGAACCTACCGTCCCCGTCGCTGAAGCGGCCATTGAAACTGCCGTTGAGCCCGCCACCACGTCTGCGAGCTTTACCCCTCCTGCCGAGCAGGTATCGACACTTTCACAGCTAAAAGTCGCCACGGGTAACAAGTCTCCGAAGGAAAAGAGCAAGTACCCGCCTGAGTTGCAAGTGTTCATTGGTTGGGCGATGGCTCGCGCAGGCAAGTCCGGTATAGACCTCCGCCCTGGGGTGATCCGAATCCAAAGTTTCGCGTTAACCACTTACGAGCAAGAAGTAGGGTTAGCAAAAAAAGAGGCGACTAGCCTCAAGCGCACAGCAGGCGACAACGCCTCAATTGCGACAGACAGTAACCAAGTTGCATGGATGGTATTTGAGACAGTGGGAATAGAGCATGAGTAAAAGCATCGAGACTAACGGCTTATTCATGGAGAACATGTATAGGCCGATTTATGAAATCCAATCCAGTTATGCTTGGGCTGGAGCCTCCTTGTTCACGGCAGGCTCGTGGGTATACCACGGGGTAAGTGGACACGATGTATCGATGGTCGCAGTTTCGGTTATAGCGGCCACAGCAGGTATGTCGGTTAAGCGCTTAAAAGAAGCCTTACCGCAAATACGTCGCCAGATTAAGTTGGTATATAACTATCAATACCTCATTGAATCTAGCGCTTTGTGGGAGCTGAGCAAAACCCAGAGGGATAAGGCCTTCTTTGGTCGCGGCTTTGAGTGGACGATCACCGAAGCAAACCGAGCTTATCAGCTGGTGGGTAAACGCCCAGAACACGCTAAGGGTTTCTTGCCTTGGGCAGTGCGAAGAGCACTGAAGAAAGTCGAAGCAGATACCGAGAAATTAGAAGGTCGGCCGTGGATTCAGGGGTGTGGTGACGAGCAGGATTTGTGGCTGGATGCGTCGCTATTCTGGTCTCACAGTTTCTACACCGGATTACCAGGTGCGGGTAAAACAACGATGTTAACGCTTAACAGTGTTGGCGCCCTTTACCGTGGTAACTCTGTATTAGTGTTAGACCCTAAGAACGATCCAAACTGGAAGAACAGATTACGCGCAGAAGCGAAGCGTTTAGGCGTCCCGTTTTATTACTTCAACATTGCTGAGCCAAGTCAGTCGGTGCGTATCGACCCACTGGTGAACTTTACAGTGACGACCGAGATTGCATCGCGCTTAGCTAACGTCCTAGAAAAAGGTTCAGGAAGCTCTGAGGGTTTTCGCTCCTATGCCTGGGACTCATTCTACGTCACGGCTGAAGCATTACGTTTTATCGGTAAGCGACCATCAATCAAGATGGTCGCTGATTACATGCTAAACCGCAAAAGCGAATTAGCCCTAGCAGCCTTAAGCAAGATTATGACTATGCATTACGGGCCAGATTGGTACGCGAACATGGCGACCCAAATTGCCGAGGAAGGCCGCGGCAGTTTGCTACAGGGTTTAATCATGCGCTACCAACAGGTGTTAATCCCTGACGACAAAGGTGAAGACGCGGTATCGAGTTTTATTGGTTTCTTAACGCACGACCAATCTCACCAAAGTAAGATGTTAGCGACCACCAAGCCGATGTTAACCCAGTTAACCGCTGCGCCGCTGGACAAGATGTTAAGCCCTGACCCGAATGATACGGAAGACGAGCGTCCTATTATCGACATCAAGAAATTCATTGATACGGGCGGCGTGTTGTACATCGCCACCGATTCATCGGGTAATCCTGCAATTTCAGCAGCTACATCGAAACTCATTATGGAGGATACCTGCGCGGCAGCTGCTTCACGTTACAACTACGAAGGCGGAAAAGGGGTGCGTGTGTCGGTGTTTGGTGACGAAATCCACTCTGCACTCTCCGACGGCCTAATTAACTTAGCAGCGATGGGTCGTGGTGCAGGCTTTGAATTGCACCTATCTACGCAGGGTGTTCCCGATTTGATTGATAAAGCCGGTGAAGCAGTAGCGAGCCGGGTCCTGTCTTTAACCGCTAACTGGTTCTGTCTGCGAGCTCGAGATGATATCACCAGGGAGCGATTTGCGGCGCTACTCCCGGAGTATCCAATTAAGTCAAAGCAATGGCAGTTAAGCTCTAACACCGATTCGACCAGTAAGCTCCATAACTTCTCGGGCTCGGTGGGTGAGCGGATTATGGAAGCTGACAAGCCAGCGTACCCTCTTTCATTGATGTCGGAATTACCTAAGTTGCAGTACGTCGCACGTCTGGCCAACGGTAAGACCTATCAATGTCGTATTCCGATTTTACTGTAGTGAGTGTTGATTATGGACGATGTAGTTGAGAGTAAGACCCTGCACGGCAGGTTGATTTTAGCGGCTGGGGCATTAATCAGTATTTATGTACTGATTTTCATGCAGCCCCAAGAGCATAACGAGATGTTACGAAAGGAAATCTCAAATATCGAAAAGGCCATTAGCACTGAGGCGACAAAGGTTGTGGTGTTCAGGGCGAAGAGTTGGTACGAAGCGACGATGGTGGAATCTGGTTTAGCCGCGTTCATCGACCAGTATCACCAAGACACTGGCTTAAAGGGGGACCAGTTGTGGCGTACACCGCTTACACGGATTGCTCAAAACATCAAAACCATTTGGTATCAGTGTTTACTGAGAGTATCCCTGCTGATTTTCTGGTTCTGGATGGCCATTGGTTTGATAGCCGCGTCAGCGGTTGACGGATTGATGCAGCGGAAAATTAAGCAGCATGAGTTTACGGCGCCTTCGACGGGTTACTTCAGGGTAGCGCTCTGGTCAGGGATATTGGTCGCAATTCTGTTAGAGCTTTACTGCATTACCCCTGCGTTAATCTCCAATGAGATATTCCCGCTATTTCCACTATTCGCCGCAGTCATTATCGGTTGGTTGTTGAAAACCACCTTGGCTAACAGCGCGAAGAACATGTAACCCCCTCTTCCGTGTGTCATCTTTAATATAGATAGCACGCGCCATACAAATAACGTGTTGACAGTAACAAGCAAACAGTTAAAATTTGACCGTCACATTTAACGGAGATCCACAATGAACCAAAGCGCTAAAACCGAAAAGAAAGGACTGATCCAGCAGTTTAAAGAAGCCCCTGTTGCCGTAAGAGCGTTTTTCGCACTTATCGTTGTCGCGGTAGCTTGCTCATTGCTGTTTGCTGGAGAAGCAAGTGCGGTATCAGCATCTGGCGCGACCCTACACACATTCTTCGACCAAATGTGGGACGAGGTAAAGGGTTTAATGACGGGTGCGCCTGCTAAGGCAATCATGGGTTTGTCGATTTTAGGCACTATCGCATTCTCAATGATTAAACCAAACCTAATTGGTTTCTTAGCATCTGTAGTCATAATTCTGGTACTGGCTAACGCGCCTACAACTATCGACGGCAGTTTAACTGTAACCGTAGAAGCGCTGAAAGCTGGCCTAGTTCACTAATAGCGACAATTTTTGCGGTATCAAGGAAGGGTGCAATCTTATATGCACCCTTTTTTTTCAAGGGGTGAGACATGAGTGAAGCGAGATTTCCTAAGCGTTGTAACGGCGCTATCAAAGTTGGAACTATCCACTGGGACTCAATCAAGCTGGCGGTGATTGTGATGGTTTTTGGTCTTGCATCAGGTCACATCAACTTAGGCATTATCGCGGCAATTACCAGCATGGCCGTAGTAGAAACACTGTTTAAAAAGTTTGGGCGTGGCGTATTAAAGCATCTGTTATGGGTAAACGGTTTGTGGATTTCCAAAGGGCCGGAAACCCTCATGTCACCAGCCATTCGTCGATTAATTAAGTAAGAGGTCAACATGCTTTGGAAATCGAAGATTAAAGAGAGTTACGACAATCTCAATATCTCTAACAAAAACATAGGTCGTTCTAATCTGGCACTAAGCATTAGCGTGGTACTTTTGCTGTTCATGGTGATGACCAAGCAGACCGAAGTCATTGTCATGCCAAACGACTTTAAAGAGCCGATTGTCATGAACGGCAATAGCGTGACTCAAGAATTCAAAATCCAATGGGGCCTGATGATTGCAACCATTATCGGCAACATCACCCCCAAGAATGCTAAGTTCGTCATCGACAGGGTGACCAAGATGATCCCGTTAGAACTTAACCCCGATGAAGCGGAAGCGACGATGGCCGCAGCTATCGAAGAAATGGCGCTTAGGGGTATTAGTCAGAAGTTTGTCCCGTCTGACGCGATTTATTCATCTGTCACAGATTACGTATGGGTTGTGGGTGAACAAACCACAATCTCATTAAAAACAGGCGCAGCTGATACTACTGCGTACACCTTTGAATTAAAAATCGGGATCCGAAACGGCAATCCCATGATTCTGGATATTCAACAATATCCAGCTGCTGTTAACCCTGCTCAACGTGAGCGTGAAATTCTCCAAGGTAAAAACGCAACAACGGCCTTGGATAAAGACAGTGTGATTAAAATCGAGTCACGGTGAGACCTATGAATAAAAGACCCCTTTCAACTGCAATCCTTCTTTCATTAATGATCGCTCCTGCTTTTGCGGCTGACGATGACATTTATTCGTTACCGACTGAATCGGTGAATCCGCAACGAGTACCTGTTTTGGGTACTGATTTCAATCAAGCAGAAGAAAAGCTACAGGCTGAATTAAACAGCCCTTATGCGAATCAACCTCTGTCCATCGATACGAGCAAAGAAATTGGTACCCAAACTGCATTATCGGTTTCGCCCAATGAACAAGTGCTCTATCAACAGCCAGTGACCCAGCCGCCATCGCAGCAACCGATGCAACAAGCAGATCATCAACAAGTCCCCACTTACGGCGGCGCGAGCCCTGTTAATCCGACGGCGATCTCCCCTGCCAATGCCGGAGAAGTCATTAGCCGTCGTGATGACTCAATGGACTACTTACGCAAGCAGTACAAAAGCCATCAAGTGATTGCATTGAAAGCCGGTGGCACAACGACATTGCCAATTTCGCTGTCAACCACTAACCGAATCGCGACCTCTTTCAAAAACGCCAAAATAACCACGTCAGTACCGAGTGATGCGGCGCTGGTTTACGGTGAGCAAGGTTTTGTGTACGTCACACCTGGCGTTAACGCTGGCGCGATTGACTTGATAGTTGAAGAAGATGGCGCACCAGAGACCGCAGTATCACTCTACTTGGTGCCATTAAACGTCCCGCCAGTGCTCGTGGAGTTAACCGTTAGCTATAACGCGAGTCAACGCAATGCAGCTTTGCAAGCCGTGTCTATCTACAGCGAGAACGAAGCTAAGGAGCTGGAATCGGCAAAACAAGCAGAGCGTGAGCGTATTACTAATAACCAACCCGTCGCTGACAGCCATGTTGACGATGTAATGACATTACTGGAAGTTGTGGCTAAAGCCGAAGTTCCGGCAGGTTACGAACTGCTTGAAGGTGACACCATTCCGGCGGAAGTGCGTTACCCGTGCGATATTCGCCAAATGCTCCCCCTTTACCATGAAGTGAAACAACGCTTAATTGGCTCCAAATTGGTCGTTGACATCATGGAGGTCAGAAACGATGTCAATGGCTTACGTTCATTCCGCGACGAGGCCTGCATGGGGCCAGGTCGTGAAGATGTGATGGCCGTTGGTGTGTTAGATAAAGCGACATTAGGCCCAAGGGAAAGCACCGAAGTGTACATTCTGCGTGACCGCAGCTACTTCGAGCGCCAAATGAAAGTTCCACGTCGTAGTCGTGTAGGAGGTTAACATGCAAGCGTTACAGGATTTAAAAACCAAGTGGCTTGCGCTTCCATCGAATCAGCGCACTATCGCGTTAATCGTGATATTGGCAATACCTGCTTATCTTGTGGCTGAAGCCATTTTCCCTTCAGCGCCGAAAACCCCTGTCAGCTCAATCCCAGCCAGAGCGAAGCCTATGTTTATGAGTACCATGGGGAGCGAGCGCTTGGAGTCCACCCAGACTTCCGGCCAGCTCATAGCTATGCGAAAGAAAATTCAAGAGCGTGAAAAAGCGATTGATGCACAGTACACCGAGCAAAAAGCTAGTGAAAAGCGAATTCAGCAACAGGTCGATACCCTGCAAATGTCTCAGCTTGAATCACAAAAACGCCTCGAGACCATCGCGCATCAAATGCAAATGCTGGTTGAACAACAAAGCAAAAATGCCGCAACAGCTCGAGACAGTGTGAGCGCGAAAGGAGCTCGACCAGAAAATATCGCCCAGCAAGCACCTTCATTGCCAAGTACCGAGTTTAGCCTAGACCCAATGGCAAGCCTTAAGTCGAATGTCGCCATGACCCCGCCAGCGTCAAAGACTTTAACCATGAACCGTGGTGACGTGAGTTTAGGTAAGGCCGCTGCCACAGGTGATGAAGCAAATGTTGGTAATGCGTCAACAGCCAAAAACCAAGTCGCAGCCAAAGCAAAACAAGCGATTTCTCAAGAGAACACAGGTTCTATCAAGAAAACTGAAAAAGAGCCTGAGACATGGTTGTCAGCTGGCACAGTAATACCAACCGTCTTGCTTACGGGTCAACATGTACCTACCAGTTCATCGGCGCAATCAAACCCAGCTCCAGTGTTATTAAAAATCGTAGACGTTGGGGTGATGCCTAACGGTTTCACTATCGATCTAGTGGGTTGCACAGTGATTGGCGCGGCCCGTGGTAGTGCCAGTACCCGTCGTGTCGAAATCCGCGCTGAGAGTATCAGCTGTATCGACCAGAGAGGTCGTGCGATTGAACAGCCGTTCATTGCCGCAGTGCAAGGTCAAGACGGTCATAGCGGTATCCCAGCCAAGTTAGTAACACTCTACGGTGAAGTGGTGAAGCAATCCTTCTGGGCAGGCATCTATGGCACTGGCGCCCAAACCCTCACACAAGCCGCGACCAATCGAGTGTCTGGTGATGTGGTTTATGACGGCACCTATTTCAAAAACACGGCGACCAGCTCACTTGCTGGTGGCTCAAGTACCGCATTCGATAAGATTGCTGACTTCTACCTGCAGTTAGCCGACGAAGCCAGGCCGTATCTGGAAATGCACGGCGGCATTGAAGGTGTTGACCTCATTGTTCAACGCGGTGTTAGTCTCAAATATAAGGGTTAAGCAATGACAACCGAAAACGTAAATTCTGAAAAATTGGAACCGACTATCGGCGCTCTGGCTGAGCCAGAGCAAGCCGCTCCCGCTGAGGTTGCACAATCCGTCGCTGAGCCAACGCCAGCGACACCCGCGGCTCCGCAGGGCTTGTCCCCCGTCAAAATGATCATGGTGATGGCAGGCCTAGTGCTGCTATTTGGCGTGATGAAATTTGGCATGAGCTTCTTTGGCACGGGTGTAAGCGCCGAACAAACCAATACTCAATCCAAAATCGTAGTAGCAGATTTAGGTGAGATGTTTCAGCAATGGTCAAAGGAATCGGTTAACCAAGCGGATTTAAGCTCGGCGGCTCAAGAACTGGGACAGCTCTACTTTGACATGGGATACCTCGTCATAGATAGCAGTATGACGCTGCGCATTCCTGAAGAGTTCAAAATGGACATCCCAAGAGCAGAGGTGTTGCTCCGCATTAAGCAAATTCGTAGCGAATACCAAGACGAAGGCAAAGTACCGCCATCGCCACAGCAGCTGCTTCAGATGGCAGGGAATTAATTGTTTATGGCTGACATGGAAATCGCTCAAGCGTTGTTGGCAGCTAGTGAACAAAACCAGCTAGCCCAGATTATTGAGACTCACAATCTGGGTGAGCTCCCACACTCACTGCGATTAGCCATCAACATATTTGAGATTAACGCAGATAATATCCAGCAACACCCCGAGGCAGCGCAGTCCCTTCTGCGTTGCCCAATTCCAACGACATTTGGTGAGACTGAATCAATCAGGCGCACCATATTGTCACTGCTCACCCAAAAGCACAGTTAGGCAGGATGTATGGCCAGTAAGAAAGCAGCCAAAAAAATCACCGGCGATGACGAAAATGTTATGGGCTTACGCCAACAGCGTCCCATCCGTGTTCATTTACGTCGGCACTTTAGCGAGAGCAAATCAGAGTTAACTCGTGCCATTGAGCGGTCACAAGAGATCTATAAAATCGCGCTTTGCTTAGGGGCGCTTGACTGCCTTTATTGGCAGGCTATGGGCTTAGGGGAAATAAAACTGGCCAAGGGCATTAGCCGCTTACTGGCTAAATCCTATCAACATCACCCAATACGGGTTAGCTCAACACCTATTTGACGTTATCAGCAAGGAAATCATGGACGTAGCAACATCTTTTATTCAACTTGACCAGCCTTTGTTTATGCCTGGGATCACCGGGACAACCAAGGCTTTATCAGCGTTAATAACTGACATCGATTGGCCAACCGGCGCGACATGTGCGATGCAGGAAGAGGACGGCGAAATCATTTTCTGGAAAGCGCCAGTGGAGATCGTCATGTCAGTGCGTGACGACGCGGAAAGCCGTGGGGCTCTGCCGTCACTTAGCTTCATTCATTTAGTGCTCAGCTGCGTGAGTAGAATATAGTTCCTCATACTGAGTATTAAAGTCTCATACTTAAATGGCAACGATCAGAGTACGCGCCATTTCTAAAACGTTTACGTCCCTACCTAAGCCAGCGTCTCTCAGGCGCTGTTTGGACAGAAATCATTCAGAGCAAAAGTCTGGATTGTGTACTTTCCCGAAACAATCCCAATTCTAAATCAACCTAAACCGTTCACTTCCCATTCTAGCGCTGCCGAAGACGTTTGCACTTCCAAGATGAATTTGACACGACCATTGTCCAGTAAACAGATAGCCAAATAAGTAATGTATTTTATAATCGATACACTCCCCCTTGCCGCGTATTAAAAAATAGATACAACAATCTTTATAATGTATGCGAAATTAGATACCATTATCACTGTAGCGTATTTAATTTGAGATACAAAATTATGAAAAAATCCGGTGTCTATGCCGTTGCACTCAAGCAAGTCAAAGCAAAAATCAGCGCTTTACTCGGTTTATCTGTGCCTAAACCGCCGAAAAATGGTTGGGTGCGCAGTATCCGTGAGGCCTTGGGGATGTCGGGCGCGCAATTAGGTGAACGTCTTAATCTCTCTCGTAATCAGGTCTCCATATTGGAGCGTAAAGAAGCTGATGAAACCATCACACTCAAACAACTTAAACAACTGGCGACCGGGCTCGATGCCGAACTGGTTTATGCGATTGTTCCGCGTCAGTCGATTGATGACATGATAGAAGCGCGCGCTATGGAGTTGGCCAAGCAGCGTTTGGCCATGAGCCACCAATCGATGTTTTTAGAAGCACAGCAGTTAACCTCAGAGCAACAACAGCAAGCGCTGGTTCAATTAGCCAATGAAATTAAAACGGGCAGCACCCGAGATTTGTGGAAAGTCAGTTTGCAGGAGAAATACCAATGAGTCTGTTTGTTGAACCAGAGGGTGCAACCCAACTAAATGCCGATGATGTTGCCGGGCTGAAATTTGATCACATCACGACTCGCGAAGAGCTTAATGAGCTTGAAAATGCCAACATACTACAAGGGTTGAGTTGGTTATCCACGACGCCTAAAACCAGCATGGATGACATTCTTTCTATGGCGTTTGTGGAAGAGTTGCATCAACGTTTGCTTGGTGATGTGTGGGAATGGGCCGGCAGCTACCGTCACCGAGAGTTGAACATTGGTGTCGATCCGCTGAATATCCGGCCAGATTTATACAACTTACTGGAAGACATCAAATGCTGGATTGAGTTTGAACACTATGACAGCCTAGAACTCTCGGCTCGGATACAGCACAGGTTAGTTAAAATTCACCCTTTTCCTAACGGCAACGGACGTCACTCGCGAGTGATGACGGACTACATACGAATGGTACTACTCAAACAAAAGCCTTTAGTTTGGTCCAATACAGATTTGGATAAACAAAGCCAAGAGCGGGGTGAGTACATTGCGGGCTTACGCCAAGCTGATGCCGGCGATTATGCGCCTTTAATTCAATATCTTCAGGCGAAAGGGAATGTGACTTAAACCAAGCGTTAAGAGCTAAATATACAATTACAGTGTGGATAGTTAAAACAGGCTGGAACGTCAGCCTCTTTTCTTTGTACAGAGAGCAAGCTCACCAAAACAACCCCCAACACCACAACGGCAATTCTAAGTAACTTTGGGACAAAAACGTGTTAGACCATTAGCTCAAATGAATGAGTTTCGGATTAAAATATCTATGGAGATAACGCCGCGCTATGCGGCAAATTTGGAGCGCAGCGGAAAAGTTGTCCGACAGCAGCGCCTTGTTAGAAGCCGCCCTCACAATGTCTCTAATTCCGCTAACACTTTCCTGCAGGTGCAGACCTAATTCTGTTTAAACTCGTTAATCTAACCCTGTGGCCGACCATCCATAGTGGATGGCGCACTAACCACGACGCACCCGTTAATGCCGTCTATCTTCAATACACCCTCTTTGAACTTGGCGTGCTCCTGCGTCGCGCGCGTGCAATCCCACAGAAAACTGACGATCTGAGCATCCTTGTATTTCGAGTCGGCGCGATAAAGCGAGGCGTCTTCGGCAATCTCGCCGATCAGCGTCGGGAAAGATTTCTTCGCATCCTTACGGTACTTAACCTCGATGATCGTGTGCAGTGACGGGAGATAGAGATCAATGCGCGGATTCTTCTGTCCAACAGGCTGGAGATTCACTTCATCTGCGATGTCGTTGAAGATCGGCCCGAGCAGAACATAAAGAAGGTTCTGAACGTGGTATTCGTTCTCTACCGGCCATTTGACGGGGTCCGCGCCTCGCGTGCGGCCCGCAATCTCCCATGTCCACCGCTTGAGGCCGACGGGGATGTGCTCCAGAAATCCCAGAAGATCATTGAGGCTCCAACCCTTCGGCGGCACGACAGCCACATCCTGATTGACTTGATCGAAAACGTAGACCATCAGGGACAAGAGCGCCGCTGAAGCATCCCGCTTCGCTTGCGCCCGGAACTCACCCATGAAGCGGTCGATCAGAGCCATGCGGCTTCGGTGATCGTCGATCCGCCGAATTTCGTGGTAGTGAAGAAAGAGCGGCACGGACGCACTGGCGTAGATGGCGGATTCCCCACTACGGACATACGCTGCAATATCTTTCTCGAAGAGATTGAGATGGTCACCGCCCGCCTGCTGCACAAGAAAACCGGATGTCCAGTTCTCGAACTCGCGGGCGATGCGACTATCGCTCACTTGCGCGGCCAACCATTTCACGGCCATGACGCCGAACACGTCCGAGACCCAAGGGCGCGGAGTGGAGTCGATCTTGGCGGCCTGCCCAAGCAGGCGCGAGATATCCTGGCTGGAGACGGTTTTCTCCAGGACGCCAAGCCCCGCAATCGCGCACCGCTGGTACAAGGAAAGCGTCGCAAAATCGAAGGCCGGAGCACAGTCCTTCGACAATCCCAGAAAATGCAGGAAGGTGGATTTGAAAGGGTCGGCGTGCGCGTTCTCGATCACCTTGCGGTGCAGATACTCGCGTAACTGGTACGCGTTCTCCCTCTCTACAGAAACCATTGGGATTGCCCAATCTTTCCGATCATCACCGAGTCATTCCATCCCGGAAGCTGATTTAGCCAACCGAGGTTTCGTGCAATCAGGTCGGAATAGCTGATCGTCACAGGCATGGGATTGGGGAAGTAGCTGCGCCAGGAGTGCGAGGCGAAACTGTAGAGCTGAGCGCTAAGATACTTAACGTCCTTGAAGGTCGAATCCTTATGAATATCGAGGATCACACCGCGCGGATGCCCGTCGATGTCCTGCCGCAATTCGCGCTGACCAATGAGATAAACAAGCATTTCATGCTTGGAGAGCTTGAACGTCTTTCCGCGCTGAGGAGCCAGCTTTCCTTTCTGCACACCTGCCGTCGCGGAGTCGAACATATGTAGTCCGTGATCTTCCGAGATTTTCAGGAATGCATACTCGATCTGATATTCCCAGTACTTGTCGATGACAGCGCGGACCGCTTCAATTTCTTCCTTGTTGAACTTTTTGACCTGCGCATGAAAGATCAGGCGGATCGTGTCGCCTTTCTGCCAGTTCATGCGCTTTTGAATCTTCTCGATAGTTTCACCGAGAACTGAGGTCAACGCCTCGCAGTAGGCTTCCGGCACGACGGCCTTCGAGGTATTCGAGACGATATAGCTGCCGTCTCCGGAGAAGACCGTAGTAATGCCCATAATCCGCTGATTATCTGCTCCGCGCTCTTGCCCGATGTTGGCGCTGCCGATGCCGATCACGAGTTCATGCGAGAGCGTCGGAGAAGATTTGAGTAGCCAAGGAACGCCTCCCATTTTCGCGTAGCAGGCCAGCGCCATATTGTTGAGCGAATAACCGAGTGAATAGTCAGATTGTGCCAACAGTTCTATCGTGAAATCCTGCACGGGAACCTGATGCAGGAAGAACAGGCTCTTGCAGAGATAGTATGGATTCTCCGTGACCTTGAGCTTCTTGAAGGATTGCCGGACCTGCACAAGGGCCAAGTCCCATCGTCCGCCGTCATCTGCTTTATTCCGGATCGCAGCCTCAATGGCATTCTTGTATGCCTCTACGCTGTCAGTAGCCGTTGCGAACACTTCCACGCGGCTGGTTCCCAGGGCGAACTTGCCTTCAAGGCCATTTCTGAAATACTTGCTGCTTGAAATCCCTTTCAAGAGCTTGCGGACGAACTGTTCGACGCGGCCCTTATCGTGCTGAGCGCAGATGACGCAGATTGAAGGATCATTGCGGTCGAATGTGCGCTTCGTATAGGGGCCGCTCTGCGTGAGCCCCTTCTCAGCCCAATCCGCTTCGCCGTTGTCGTTGAAGACAAATACGGGTTTCTGTATCTGCCCACAACCTTTCTGGATATCGTGCGCATCCTCAATCTCGATGCGTGTTCCATCAATCAGCGGAATAGCCTTCGACTGGATGTACTTTTTGAGCGTGTCTATGCGGGCCTTCTTGTTCTCGCCTCCATTGAAGATGGAGACTGACTGCCGGATACGCTCGACGATGGCGTCCTTCTGAGCACCGTGCGTATGCAGAATATAGTCGTCGAAGTTTGTCCGGCTGGCTTCAAGGTAAACATCCTTTGCATCTGCCTGCACGACCTGACCGTCAGGCTGGGTAACCTGTAACGCCTCGCCTTTGATCGCGCTCACTGATCCCACGAGCTTTCTGTACCCATCCTCTTGTTCTGTGACGACGTAGCGGCCTATGAGATCGAATCCACCATTTAGGAAAAACAGGCCGTTCTCTTTGAGAACCCTGCGTGTTGTGCAGTCAATAACAAGGCACGGATGGTCATGCACATAGCGAGTGTTGATTGAATATTTGGCACAGACCTTAAACGGATAGGCGTCGCCGAGAATCGGAGCGAGGAGATTATCCTCCGGTTTGGTACTTACCAGCTCAATGGGATTGAAGCCAAGAGGATTACGTCCGAGCCCTGTAAGATGACGGGACAACCCGTCCTTGACCAGTGAGCAGAAGATACCGAAGTTGTCATTGAGAGGAATGGTGATCGGCGTACCAGAAACGGGAAACGTGCCGTCTGATGAAAAGATCAGAATATTGTCGCCCTGCCGACGGAAGGAGTGCGTCGATCCGTGTTTCGCGCGAAGACAATCCAGCGTCTCCTTATCGTAAGGGACTTGGCTGGCCTCAAGCTCCGCATCGGGGATTTTGAGTGGAAATGCGTTCAGGAATACTGGCAAAACTCGATCCTTTCTTTGGTCAATGCGCGTACCTTTTTAGGCATCTAACGCCCCAAGCAGGGGCTATTTGGAGCGTAGCGAGAAATAGTCCCACTGACTTGTTATATTTTCTATTCTTTGACTTCGGAAAATGTGTAATCAACACCACCATTCCAACGTTCAAGTTGATGGCCACATTGACAGTTAAAAACACCCTTCTCTCTCACTGGTTGCTCATGCTTAGTCACATTATATTTTTTACCGCATTTTTCACATTCTTGTATATAATGTGTAGTGTCCCAAGTAGCCATGAATTTACTCCTTTTAGATTTGTAGTTATCGGAATTGAATAGAAATATAACGACACACATCAGCCGACCGAAAAAGCGGCGCTTTTACGGGTCGGATGAATGTGATTGTTATGCTCATTTATGGCCGAATAACAATTAATACCTGAAAATCATCATCCTGGCTGTTCAAATCATTTTCAATACCCTTTGGGTTTACAATTCGACCCTCGGGATCATAAGTAAAACAAATTAATTTCTTGCAATCAGGATGGGCTTGATACTTTGCCTTGTCTTCAATTAATTGCTTACCCAGTTCCTTGTCATTTAGTCCTTTTCTGGTCTTCTTAACCTCTATAACAATTTTTTCGCTTTTCAATAAAAAGTCCATTCGAGAAGAACCGCCAGCATAACTAGGCGTCCACTCTTCATTTCTAATATCATCGAAATATAATCGCAACAGTCCATGTAGTAGATCTTGAACATCATACTCGTCATCTATGTCGAGCGTGCTTCTTGAGTTGTATCTGTTTCTGAGCTGCTTTGCTACTGCATGAAACTTATTGAAAAGGTTAATAAGCTCCGAATTCTTATTTAATTTGTTTTCTGATTTATCTTTTGGCGGTATGCGCAAGCATGCCTTTAAAGAAGAAATTATCGTTCTTTTTCCCTCTTCAAAGGCATCTTGGTAGTTACCATCTATGCCTTCAATTTTGAATCTAGAAAATACTCTCCATGGCGCGCTTTCTGTTCCATAATTTGAAAGGATAAAATCTTCCACTTCAGCAACCCAAGACTGGAACTCTACGCCTAGTCGTCCATATGTACCATGATCCTTTACTTCGCAATTGTTGCCAAAGGAATGAGAATTACCTTCTTCCATTAGTTGGTTTATCTTATCTTCCACGCCAAATTACCTTTTGGGCATAATATTTTATTCGTGCGCATGCGCGTTTACCTCGTTGGACCAGTGAAAACGCGCACGATTAACTATCTGTATGCAAAGAACTTATCAGCTTTCTGCCAAATACACCATATGGAAAAACGCGTATGAGCGTTTTCCAAACCTATTAACTAAAATTCAGTTACTATATTCACCTGATTTTATAGAGTTTTATTTATTTCGGATGGAATTAGTGCGCACTGATTTTGTATGAAAATCATACCAAAACACCTAAATTTAAATACGACTGTATACCCATACATTGTTAGTCGCTTTACGGTAGGGCCAAACATTAGGTAAATGGATGAGATTTTGTATGGCAACAAGAGTAGGAATTTTCTATTGAGCTAACGAACCGAAACAAGGAATGGGGCAATACTAAAAACCCATTGTAGCTTTCAAAAAGGCACTTTTGACTGAAGGGTTTCTTTGAGCCATCGACCAGCTTGTCCAAGTGCTAAAGCGCGGTGCCATTGTAGTTCTAACGTCAGGGCATGACGGCTTATTAAGTCCGATTCCAGTACCACAACTTCTTGACGTGCCAGCGCCTCTTGGATTAAAAAAGCAGGAATTGCTGCCCAACCCAAACCCCGTTTCACGAGTTCCATCACCCCAAGGTCTCCTTCTACCCACCACACTTGCGCAGAGAGCCGAAAGCGCTGACGTTCGCTTCCCTCCCGCCGTCCAGTAACCAGCAACTGTCGTGAGCCTTGCAAGTCGATCTCATTCAGTGGCTGCTTTCGAGCCAGCGGATGTTCTGTAGAAACCACTATCGGCATAGCTACTTCACCTAGTGTGTAAGTGACAATCTCGCGATGGGGATTCTCGTTTTTATAACATATACCAAGCTGAGCACGGCCAGTTAGTAGTAAATCAGTGACATCTTCCATCAATGGAAAAAGC
>NZ_JAJAEF010000034.1:0-38979 GCF_020447145.1 Shewanella sp. SR1
AGTTGGATGGTAAACGGGAAAGGGCTTATCCACGAGTCCTTAAAATGAGCAAAAACAAGTTTCCGGTTAGACCAAAGAAAAATGCCGTTCACTCTTAAGTGAACGGCATTAGCGCACATGCGCCCTTTTTTGTGGTAGTTTTGTAGACTTAATACTCTAGCCGCCGATTAATACGACACAGTTAAGTTACTGACTTAACCCGTTAACGATTAACTGGCAGTTTCTTAAAACAGAACGGCTAACGAATAACAACGAGACCTCGACCTGCACGCATTAAGGAGACATGATGTTACCAGCACCGCGTTTTACCGCTTTTAATCCTCCTCGCCGTATTTTGATGGGCCCAGGCCCGTCGGATGTTTATCCCGAAGTGCTTGCGGCGCAGTCCAGACCGACAATCGGCCACTTAGATCCGCTGTTTGTCGGCATGATGGATGAGCTTAAGAGCCTTATCCAATACGCCTTCCAAACTAAAAACGAAATGACTATGGCGGTATCTGCGCCGGGCAGTGCGGGTATGGAAACCTGTTTCGTTAACTTAGTCGAGCCGGGTGAGAAAGTTATTGTCTGTCGTAACGGTGTGTTTGGTGAGCGTATGCGCCAAAACGTCGAGCGCGTGGGCGCCATTGCAGTGCTGGTGGACAATGAGTGGGGCGCACCTGTCGACCCTGCTGCGGTGGAAGCGGCGCTGAAAGCCAATCCCGATGCCAAATTTTTAGCCTTTGTGCACGCAGAAACCTCTACTGGCGCGCTGTCCGATGCCAAAACCTTGTGCGCATTAGCCAAACAATACGGTTGCTTATCAATCGTCGATGCCGTGACTTCCCTTGGTGGCGTCGAGTTAAGAGTCGATGAATGGGGCATAGATGCTATTTATTCTGGCAGTCAAAAGTGCCTCTCCTGTGTACCGGGTTTATCACCTGTGTCTTTCTCGAGCGCAGCGGTAGAAAAACTCAAGAATCGTAAAACTCCTGTGCAAAGTTGGTTCCTCGATCAAAGTCTAGTGATGGCCTATTGGACCAGCGCGGGCGGCAAACGCAGTTATCATCACACTGCGCCAGTGAATGCCCTGTATGCACTGCATGAATCCCTGCGTATGTTGGCGGCTGAAGGCTTAGAGAATGCGTGGCAACGCCATCACGAAATGCATTTAGTGCTGCGTGCTGGGCTGGAAAAGTTAGGGCTTAATTTTGTGGTTGCCGAAGATTATCGCCTACCGCAGCTGAATACGGTTTATATCCCAGCAGGTGTCGATGATGCCCCAGTGCGGACTCGTTTACTGAAGGATTACAACCTCGAAATCGGCGCAGGCCTTGGCGCCCTTGCGGGTAAAGCATGGCGTATCGGTCTAATGGGCTTTGGTGCCCGCCGTGAGAATGTCTCTTTATGCCTCAAGGCATTAGAAGAAGTGTTGAACTAATATGCCAAGATTACGCCTTGCCCTTTGCGGCCTAATGATCGCTTTACTCAGTGCCTGCTCGGTGAACAATACCAGCAATGCGTCCTGCGATTTTGTACGCGGAACTAACAATAACCAAAGCATGCGAGAGGCGAGTGGCCACGATACGGGCAGCGCCGATGAACGACAAAAAGATGTCGGTATCGGCTTCTTGAATGTTATCTTCGGCGGCATCAGCCGAGCTCTTTCTTCCGATAAGTCATCGGATGGGAAATGCGTGTAACGCTGTGAGTGTTAGTTGTCTTTGAAATATTGAAAATCCCCGTAATGCGGGGATTTTTTTATTTTGTTAATAAAGTCACTTTTGGCAGCAGGTGATATTGATTAAGCACTGTCATTCCAGTGACACGCCATGAACTCATCCCTGAGGGCTCGACGGCGGCATCCATACCGCCAACGGTCACTTCCATGACAGTGCTTAATCCAGTTAAACCCTTGGTATGCCTGATAGTCGGTTATTTACAATTATGCATTCCGAGAATTTAACAATGGCCGTTGAACTGCTGTCTAAAGTGCACAGGCTTGGGTGCTTACTACATGCTCCAATATTGTCTCTAAACTTCTTATCCGTTCGAGTGTCTTGCCTAAATCTATGACACCTGCACCGTCAAAAATACGGTAATCCCCTGGCCACTGGCAGATGGTCATGTATTCACCATGTCCAAATCGAGGTGGCTTTACTAAAGGTAACTTTAACGCAGCCGCAATGTCAGTAGCCAAACGATAAAAGTGAGCCCTATGTTCACTGCGGTTATTTGTTTCAGAAACTGAGATTTTAATACACAGCCTTTCATGCTCCAGTTGTAAGTATATTTCGGTATCTGATAAGCCAGTCGCTTTGAACGCCCAAAAATATCCCATGAAACCACCAGATGGATTAGCAACATACTTCCAAGCGGTATAGCTGTTATCTCCAATGTCCATTGCTTGCTGTAACCACTGGTAGAATCCTATCCAAGTTCTTTGTGAGTTTTTCCATTCATCAACATGTAAGACCTTGTAGTTGTTAATATTTGTCTGAATTGAGGATAAATATCCATAATAATCTTTTACTATGGCATTTTCTGTAGCATGTGTGGTCAACAACTTAAGCACATCTTGACGTAAATAAGGCTCAAACCCACTTTTCCTGACATCTCTAAAGCTGCTTTGCTCCTCGCTTTTATAATAAATACCTAATACTTGAGCATGTGGATACTGAGATATCATTTGCTCTTTATAGCGTTGCAGCTGGTTCCCATGCTCTGTTGTAACAGTCTTGTCTTCGATAATAAGAACTAAGTCATCGTTCACGAGGCATAGGACATCAAGATGCTGGTATTGACGCTTAACCAGTACCTTGGATATCAGAGGTAGATCCCCTTTCGCCTTAATAATTAAATCTTTGAGTAAGGCAGAGCCAAGCCGATGTAACTCTGGGTCTGTATTGGCATGACTTGGGTCTGCCCAGCTTAGCAACCAACACAGAAAAGCATCTTGAGATAATTCGCTGGTAGCGAATGAGAATAAATTAGGTTGGTTCATTTCATATTCCTTATGATTATGCGTATAAAAATTTATGGAGATGTTAAAAATCTCGTAAGGTTGAGTTCGGTGCATAGGAGCTTTTATGGCAAGTGCGCAATCGCTGCAGGCTTCTCAAAGCTCTCAAACCATAATAAACCAACTGCTGCAGTTTCTTTTCCAAACACGTGCCGTGAACCACATAATATGCTAATATTATCATGTACTTGAATTGAATGGATTACATCATTTATTGATGTAAAAGATGTAACGTGTTCGATCGCCATAATGCAGAACAGGCCTATTACTTGGTTTTGGTTTGAGCTTAATAGAGTATTGAGTTCCTCTTTTATTGACTTAGCATCCAGCATTACTCTCTTATAACTAATGCGTCCTTGCGAAAGTTTAAACATGGTATGTATATCAGGCAGATCGATACTGATAAGGGTGCTGCGAGATCTTACTTCAACCAGATCGCGGATAAGGCTGATATATAACGTAGGTTGTGACTGGACTAGGCCATCGAAACACTCTGTTAGTTGTTGGCGATAAGTTGGGGGGCAATCAGGAGAACAAATCGCAATAGTTAGCGGCACATTTCTAATCTGTTCAGCCAATAACGGCAGACTCTCAAGATGAGGTTCGACACAGATTATAATTTCTAACGCATGTGTAATATTAATTTGCTCTTTAGCTGAAGAGATAGTTGCTCCCAGCACTGACTTCAAGATGATTTGACTGTGGTTAACCACGAGACAAAAAGGTACGTTTTGCCCTGTGGTTTCCTTGGATTGTGAATGGTGCATAATTGGCTCCTTGAGAACGCTTCAGAAGTGAAGCTATTAAGAAGGGTTTAGGCGCCATATCACCCCATTTCGAACACGCCACACTAAAATAAGTTGTTCAAGTGACTCTCGCAGGCATCATAGGTATATCTTTTGTCTACGGTATTGAGTCAAATTGCGGTTTAGAAGATATATCTGCTGATATGATTTTTTCGGTCTGGGTATTCGACGTTGGATAGCTCTAGCGAGCAGGATGCAAGGTAGTTAACGAGATTAAGCACTGGCATGTAAGTGACCGTTGGTGGCATGGTCGCTCATTCACATCCATGTGATCGCGACATTCGTACTTCCGTATGCAGCAGATGCCGTCATCGAGCCCTCAGGGATGACTTATTTTAAACCAAAGTTGGCGCGTCACTGGAATGGCAGTGCTTAATCGAAACTCATTTAATATATATAGAACAACCAGCCTCCGCTTTTTCATAGTTGACATATAATGTCATCCCGCTATGATGCCGATACCACAGGTTATACAAACAAAGATCTTATAAATGAAAAAGTTATTAATTATGTTTGCGATGATTTTTGCGGTTAGCTTGGTTGCTAGTCCAGTCGCAGAAGCGAAAAAGTTCGGCGGTAGTAAATCTATTGGCAAGAGTCACCAAACGGCTCCGGCTCAACCAGCGGCGACCAACACACCGACTACGGCACCAGCGGGAGCGCCGGGCAAGAAAGGTATGATGGGCGGCATGTTAGGCGGTTTATTAGCGGGTGGCTTATTGGCTGCGTTGTTTATGGGCGGTGGTTTTGAAAATATTCAAATCATGGATATTTTGATAATCGGTTTGCTGGCATTCGTACTATTCAAAATCGTCCGTACTGTGATGGTCTCAAAAGCGGGGGCGCAGCAAAGACCAGCCTACGCGGGTGCTGGCCAACCCAATCCGAATATGCAGCGTCAACAGGCTGAACAAACAGGTTTTGCCACCAATGCAAACAGCGGCAGCAATGGTTTTGGTCAAGCGTCAAGCGCAGTTCCTTTTGATTTGCCAGCCGGTTTTGATTTACCCGGCTTTTTGGAAGGTGCTCGTAGTCACTACAAAACCTTGCAATTGGCGTGGAATGAAAACGACTTAAGCAAAATCCAAGAGTATGTTTCTATTGATCTTTACAATGAACTCAGCAACCAACGCCGCGAGTTAGTTGGCGATCAGCACACTGAAGTGATGTTTTTGGATGCCGAACTTGTCCGCGCCACACACAATGCAAATCTTGCGGAAGTGAGTGTTAAATTTAGCGGCCGCTATCGCGATACCGTTGAAGGTGTAGAAGAGGAAATTAAGGAAATCTGGCATTTAGAGCGTAACGTAACGCAAGTCAATTCACCTTGGTTGATTGTCGGTATCGAACAGTAATCTGCCCGTCTTCAAAAGCAGCCTTAATCTCTTAAGGCTGCTATTTATATCCCCTTGAGTTCCTATCCAGCCTTCCCTCAGTAGTTCAACGTTATTGATAGATAGAAAGAAGCCACCGCTTAGGTCAGATTACTGCGACTGATATAGCAGTCACTTTTATAGCAATTACTAATCAGGGTTCATTTTTCAATCAAGCCAGTTTTAACTTTGTTAACCCAACCTCTTAAGTGTGATCAAGATCTCATTTTTGATGCTAATAAGCTGCAAAACCTTCAATAAGTTCTTACAGTTCCTGTCATCGAAACGATTGCGCAAACGGTTCGCTTGTGTTTTATCACTGCGATTTTCTACAAAATCCCTAGGTGAATTGCCAAGAATGCCGTTGAGTGCGACTTAAGCTGTGGGAATTAAAATGAAAAAAACAACCCTACTCAACCCTGCTTTATCAGCTCTAGTGGCTCATTGCGGTCACTTTGACGAAATAACGATCTGTGATGCTGGCTTGCCGATCCCTGCCAATGTTGAACGTATCGATATGGCGTTATCACCCGGTGTGCCCGATTTACTCGCCTGTATTGATGCCATCTTGAGTGAACTGCAGTTGCAATCAGTGATCTTAGCGCAAGAAATCATTGAGATTAATCCGCAAGTACATCAACAAATTTTGGATCGGATTGCGCAAGAGCAGCAGCTCAGTGGCCGCCAGATTGATATCACTTATATCAGCCATGACGCCTTTAAACGACAAAGTCATAACAGTCGCGCCATAGTGCGCAGTGGTGAGTGTAGCCCTTACGCCAATGTGATTTTCAGTTGTGGTGTGCCCTTTTAACGGCGTCTCCTTTTAACGGAATAGGATAAGGGTCTGATAGATATGCAATCAGCCATTCTCAAATTAGACAAGATAGTCAAAACTTTCCCTGGGGTTAAGGCGTTAGATGGTGCCAGCTTGCAGGTTTATCCCGGTAAGGTGATGGCCTTAATGGGTGAAAACGGTGCCGGTAAATCGACGTTAATGAAAGTGCTAACTGGCATTTATCAAAGCGATAGCGGCAGTATTGAATACCAAGGGCAAGCAGTTAAATTTAGTGGTCCACGTCAATCACAATTGGCGGGAATTAGCATTATTCACCAAGAGCTTAACTTGATCCCTGAGTTATCAATTGCTGAGAACATCTTTTTAGGTCGTGAGCCTTGCCATCGTTTTGGGGCGATTAATTGGCAAGCCATGTATCAGCAGGCCGATAAGTTGCTTGCGCGTTTAGATGTGAAACACAGTAGCCGTACTTTACTGGGGCAGTTGAGTTTAGGGGAGCAACAACTGGTTGAAATTGCGAAAGCAATTTCCTTTGAGTCCAAAGTCATCATTATGGATGAACCGACGGATGCACTCACTGATGTGGAAACCTTGAGCCTGTTTCGGGTGATTAACGAGCTTAAACAGCAAGGTTGCGGCATCGTTTATATTTCCCATCGTCTTAAAGAAATCTTCACTATTTGTGATGATGTGACCGTGCTCAGAGACGGCCAATTTATTGCCGAACGCAGCATAGATGATTTAAGTGAAGATACCATGATTGAGCTGATGGTTGGCCGCCAGCTTGATGAGCAATATCCCTATCAAGATCATCGCCAAGACAGCGTGTGTCTTGAGCTGAAAGAGCTGTGCGCCGCTGATTCATCTGCGGTGAGCTTTAAGCTTAAGCAAGGGGAGTTACTCGGTATTGCAGGGCTTATGGGGGCGGGTCGAACTGAGCTGATGAAGCTGATATTTGGGGCGATTCCAATTCGATCTGGCAACATTTTATTGAATGGTCAGCCGCTGAATATTAAGTCAAGCCAAGACGCCCTTGCTAATGGCATTGCCTATATTTCTGAAGACAGGAAAGGCGATGGCTTGTTGCTGGAACTCACGGTGAAAGAAAATATGTCACTGTGCAGTTTAGGGGAATTGTCGCAGTTTGGACAAATTCAGCATAAGCGTGAACAAGCCAAAGTAGCGGAGTTTATTAATGCTTTTAATATAAAAACGCCGACACAAGATCAAGCGATTGGTTTGTTATCTGGTGGTAATCAACAAAAAGTCGCTATCGCTAAGGGGTTAATGACTCAACCTAAGGTATTGATCTTAGATGAGCCAACCCGTGGGGTAGATGTTGGCGCGCGTAAAGAAATTTACCAACTGATTAATCAATTCAAAGCTCAAGGTCTGGCCGTGATCATGGTGTCATCCGATATGCCCGAACTACTGGGTTTAAGCGATCGCATTTTAGTGATGCATCAAGGCCAAATCAGCGCTGAATTTGAGCGCCATCAAGGTGGACAAGAACAAATACTGGCCGCTGCCGTCGGTAAATACCAAACAGAGGGAACCCTATGAAGCCTGTAAGCACTAACCCTGCGGCTGTGCCATCGCCACAAAGCGTGCGTGTTAAAGCTTGGATGATTGAGCAAAAGTCACTTTTGGCTTTGCTATTTTTAATTGCGCTCGTGTCTATGCTTAACCCACATTTTTTCAGCCTTGATAACCTGCTGAATATATTTAGACAAACCTCAGTCAATGCGATTATTGCCGTAGGTATGACGTTAGTTATCTTAACCGCGGGTATCGATTTAAGTGTGGGCTCTGTATTGGCCCTGTGCGGCGCACTGGCTGCCACCTTAATTGGTATGGAAATTCCGGTCGTTGTTGCTGTGCCGACGGCACTGGTTGCAGGTGCGGGTTTAGGTGCAATCAGCGGCATCATTATCGCTAAAGGCAAAGTGCAGGCGTTTATTGCAACCTTAGTGACCATGACATTGCTGCGTGGCGTAACCATGGTATATACCGATGGCCGCCCAGTTTCGACTGGCTTTACCGACGTTGCCGATCAATTTGCTTGGTTTGGTACGGGCAATGCTCTCGGTATTCCTGTGCCTGTCTGGCTGATGGTGATTGTGTTTGCTGCCGTGTGGTATCTGCTTAATCACACTCGCTTTGGACGCTACATTTATGCAGTGGGTGGCAATGAGTCAGCAGCCAAACTGTCGGGTATCAATGTTGATTGCGTCAAGATCGGGGTCTATGCACTCTGCGGCACTTTGGCGGCATTAGCGGCCATTATCGTAACTTCGCGTTTATCATCGGCGCAGCCGACCGCGGGTACGGGTTATGAACTCGATGCGATTGCTGCAGTGGTGCTGGGGGGCACTAGTTTAGCGGGGGGGAAAGGCCGGATTATGGGCACCTTAGTTGGCGCTTTGATTATTGGCTTCTTGAATAACGCGTTGAACTTGCTCGATGTATCTTCGTATTACCAAATGATAGTCAAAGCCAGTGTGATCTTGTTGGCTGTGATGGTTGATAACAAACATAAATAATAAGGTTAACTATATGAAATTTTTAAATATTGCCATTAAGGCTAGCGTGTTGTCTCTCTCTTTAACGTTGGCTAACAGTGCTTTTGCACAGGACACGTTAGCTATGGTGGTATCAACCCTTAATAATCCTTTCTTCGTGACGATGAAAGAAGGTGCCGAAGCTAAAGCACAAGAACTGGGCTATCGCTTGATCGTACTCGATTCGCAAAATGATCCCAGCAAGGAATTAGCCAACGTGGAAGATTTGGTTGTGCGTGGCGTCAAGGTGATATTGATTAACCCAACCGATTCCGATGCGGTAGCGAATGCCATTCGTCTTGCGAACAACAGTAATATTCCGGTCATGACCTTAGACCGTGGCGCAAATCACGGCAAAGTGGCCAGCCATATTGCCTCTGACAATGTGGCCGGTGGCAAACTGGCCGCTGAGTTTATTGCTCAACGCTTAGGTGCCGATGCCAAGGTCATCCAATTAGAAGGTATTGCAGGAACGTCGGCGGCGCGTGAGCGTGGCGAAGGTTTCAGCAAGGGGGCGGCTGAGCATAAGCTGACAATTTTAGCGAGCCAACCTGCAGATTTTGACCGTACTAAAGGTTTGAACGTACTTGAAAACCTATTGATTTCTAACAGCAATGCCAATGCAGTATTTGCCCAGAATGATGAAATGGCACTTGGTGCCGTACGTGCTGCGCAAGCTGCGGGTAAATCATTACTGATTGTTGGTTTCGATGGCACCAAAGAAGGTATTGCCATGGTTAAGCGTAAACGCCTCGCGGCGACGATAGCCCAACAACCAGAATTGATTGGTGCCTTAGGGATTGAATCTGCCGACAAGCTGTTAAAAGGCCAAGCTGTTGAGGCATTTATTCCAGTGCCATTAAAAGTTATCAGCGAATAATTAAGGGAAACGTAATGAGTCAACTTGTTGTATTAGGCAGTGTTAATGCCGACCACGTGGTACAAGTGCCTAGTTTTCCTCGTCCGGGTGAAACCTTGACTGCATCGGGATATCAAGTGATTGCTGGTGGTAAAGGGGCGAATCAAGCCGTTGCCGCAGCACGCTTGGGTGCCGATGTCGCGTTTATCGCCTGTGTGGGTGATGATGATTTTGGTCTGCGGGTATACAAAGAATATCAAGCCTTAGGGATGGATATTTCAGGATTGATGATTGTCAGCGACATGACCACAGGTGTCGCGATGATCCAAGTTGCTGATAGCGGTGAAAACAGCATTTGTATCGCCCCCGGTGCTAATGCGGCGTTAACGCCTGCGCTTTTGGCTCCGCATCAGCATTTAATTAGTCAGGCAGATATCCTGCTGATGCAACTAGAAACGCCGTTAGAGACCATCTTAAGTGCAGCGACTATGGCTAAGGATGCGGATACGTTAGTGGTGTTGAATCCTGCACCGGCTATGGAGTTAGCCGATGAACTGCTGGCGAAGGTGGATATCATTACCCCTAATGAAACCGAAGCTGAATTGCTGACGGGTATTAAGGTTGATAGCATTGACAGTGCTGCGCTTGCCGCAGCACATCTGCATGCTAAAGGCATAGCCATAGTGATGATCACCTTAGGCAGTAAAGGCGTGTATGTCAGCGAGCATGGTCAAGGCCAGCAAATCGTAGGTTTCAGTGTTACAGTGAAGGACACGACAGCCGCAGGTGATACCTTCAATGCGGGCGTGTTAACTGGATTGTTGCAGAGCAAAACCTTAAATGAGGCTATTGTCTTTGCCCATGGCGCCGCGGCGATTAGCGTTAGCCGCTTTGGTGCGCAAACTTCTATCCCGTTACTCGCAGAAGTGGATGCCTTTTTAGCGGAACAAGTTCGATAATATAATCTTGGTAATACTCATCACTTTGTCACTTATACAGTTGCAGAGTGATACTTAAGCCTTTCATAGTTAAATGATATTTAGGAACCTCAAGCACGCCCATGGCTACCATTAAAGACATCGCTAGGCTCGCACAAGTATCAACATCCACTGTCAGTCATGTGCTTAATAACACTCGTTTTGTGAGCGACACAGTAAAGGAACGCGTATTGTCGGCGGTGAAAGAGCTTAACTATGCGCCATCGGCATTAGCTCGTAGTCTTAAAACTAAGAATACTCGCACTTTTGGCATGCTGGTCACGACTTCTACTAATCCCTTTTTTGCCGAAGTGGTTAAAGGGGTTGAAGCACACTGTTATCTGAATGGCTATAGCTTGATTTTGTGTAATACAGAGGGTGATGCCGAGCGTATTCGTTTTAGTTTGTCCACCTTACTGCAAAAGCAAGTAGATGGTTTATTGTTGATGTGCAGTGAGGCTGAGGCTCCCGCCTTTGCCCAACTTAGCAGTCAGCCAAACTTGCCTACAGTGGTAATGGATTGGGGGCCGACAGATTTTCAATGCGATAAAATTCAAGATAACTCCCGCCAAGGTGGTTATTTAGCGACCCGTTATTTAATTGAACAAGGGCATAAAGAGATCGGCTGTGTCAGTGGCCCATTAGATAAACTCCCTTCTCAACAACGATTAGCTGGCTTTATCGATGCCATGACAGAGGCGAATTTACCGCTACCCCCTCACTGGCAAATAAGCGGTAACTTTGAATGTGATGGTGGCGAAGCTGCATTTGGGTGTTTGATGCAAGCCCCCACACTCCCAACGGCGATGTTTGTAAGTAACGATATGATGGCTATGGGATTTATTCATGCGGCCTATAATGCGGGAGTAAGTATTCCTGCGCAGCTGTCGGTGATTGGCTACGATGATATTGAATTAGCGCGCTATTTAACGCCAGCATTAACAACTATTCACCAGCCGAAACAACAGCTTGGGCGCACAGCCGTCGAAGTATTACTTGAACGCCTTAATAATCCAGGTGCTAGCAAGACTATTCAATTAGAGCCAAGCTTAGTGATCCGTAACACGGTCAAATCACTGCTCTAATTTTTAGTGGGTGAGCCGATGAGTTCGGTGCTTAGGTCAATCGGTAGCTTAGTTTCAGAGAAAAATCCCCGCACTTAGCGGGGATTTTTGCTTTTTAAAGGGTTATATAAATTGCCTGATGGCGATCGCGATAATCAGTACTGGGCACACATACTTCACGTACCTTGGCCAAATGCGCCAGAAGAGTCCTGCGATATCGACGCCATCTTGCCCACGAATCGCCTTGAGTAATTGTGTTTGGCGCCAAATCCAACCTAAGTAAATCGCGATACCGAGGGCGACCAGCGGCTGGGCGATTTGGGTGGTCAGCATTATAGTGAAACTAAATAGCGTCTCAAAAAATACCGCCAGTAATAAGGATAATGAGGTCAGTAATAGGCCGATGATCAAGGTGGCGCTTTGACGGCTGAGTCCGAACTTTTGCATCACATAGCTAGTTGGTACTTCGGCGATGGATATGGCCGAGGTTAAACCCGCGATGATCAGCAGAACAAAGAAAATCACGCTGATGATAAGGTTAGCCGTATCTCCTAAGGTGGAAAATAACGCGGGTAAGACAGTAAACACCAATGCATCCGAATCAAGTAACTTGCCCTCAGCGTTAAAAATCTCCACGCCATTGTGCTGGGCGACATACATGGCTGGGATGATTAAAAAGGCGGCGAGAAAGGCGATACCGCTGTCGGTAAAGGCAACCCAGACGGTTAGCTTGGCGATATTCTCTTTTTGGCTCAAATAGCTGCCATAAACCATCATGGCACCTGTGCCTATGGTGAGGGAGAAGAAGGTTTGTCCGAGCGCGCTGATCAAGGTATCTGGCGCCAGTGCCTTGGCAAAGTTAGGCGTTAATAGTGCGGTAATGCCTTCGCTCGCACCATTAAGGGTGAAGATATACGCCACGCCCGCGATCAGCATGATCAACAATAACGGCATCAAGCGTTTCGACCATTTTTCTATGCCTTCTTGTACGCCTTGCAGCAATACCAGAAACACGAGTGTGCTGAAGATCAGCGTGAACACCAGATTGCGCGACAGCGAGAAATCCACTAACCAAGCTGCGGTGTCGTTCGAGCCCAAAGCTGTTGCAATCGGGGCGATGGCGTAGCTGACAAACCAGCCAGAAAGAATGCTGTAGAAGGTATAGATTAATCCCGCTGTGACGATGGAAATCAAACCTATCGCCTTGCCTAAACTGCGAGTTAGGGTGTTGAAGCCGAGTTTGCCCATGGCATCGGCGGGGTTGGTCTGTCCGTGGCGACCTATCATGAGTTCGGCCATTAACATGGGAATGCCTAGGATGAAAATCAGTACCAGGTAAACCAGCAAAAAGGCTCCGCCGCCATGGGTGGCCGCTTGGGTGGGAAATCCCCAAATGTTGCCTACACCAACGGCGCTACCGGCTGCCGCCATGATAAAACCTAAGCGTGAGCTGAAGTGGTTAGTCGAACTTGTATTGGCCGATTGCATTATGCCTCCCGTAAAAAGAAGGCGTATCTTAGGCGGATAAATTAGGATTTCAACGCAATTTTAGTGCGTTAAAATGATGTTAATCGGCAATTTATATTCTCATTTCGCTGATATTTTGGTGTTGTGTTTCGCCAGTAGGCTTTATGCGAGACTATATTGCGAGTGACGACAACTCGCGACCTCACTTTAGCGAATAATTGCGATGATAAAAATGCAATGAATTGTGATCTTATGGTCAAAAAATACCGTATGGCAGAAGCTTAGTGGGTATTTTGATGCTATGACTTTACTTGAGTCACGATAGTGACTGGATAAGTCTGAGTCATGTCGCAGCACTTTGTGTTTGAACGCCGTATCTTTTACATAGCCTATGGTTGAATGGTGATATGGCTTAAGGGAATGGCCGTGTGGTCCTTGACCTTTTTCAACACAAAGCTGGAATGCACACCTGCGATATGCACATTCGTCGTGAGTTTATCTAACAGGAAAGTGCGAAAGTGCGCCATATCTTGCACTAATACCTTAAGTTGGTAGTCGGCTTCTGAACCTGTGATCAGCGCGCATTCTTGGACTTCTTCGTAGGCCAGTACATTGGCTTCAAATTGATTGAGGATTGCAGGCGTGTGTTTTTCCATCCGCACATGGATATACGCAGTCAAATGCAGGTTGAACTTATCCGCCGACAGACGCGTAGCATAATCGGCAATATAGCCCGCTTCTTCTAGGGCTTTAACACGGCGCGAGCAAGGGGACGGCGACAGGCCGACTTTATTGGCCAGTTCGAGGTTGGATAATCTGCCGTGGGTTTGCAGTAAACGCAAAATGGTTAAATCGAGTTGGTCGAGTTTGTATGGGTGAGTTTCTGTCATCGAAAGCTTAGGGTTAGCTGGGTCAGCCCCTAGTTTGCCAGCCTTAGCCAAGTTTGCCAAAAATCTTGAGTCAATCGGGATTTAAAAGTTGGGAGAGTGATCACCCTTACTGACTGTGGGTGAGGGGCGCGCTGTCTGGATCTCCCACCATTTACCGCTATAGTTATAATACTAATAAGAGTGAGACACTGTATGCGCTTGAGTTTGCTGTTAATCTGCCTATTAATCTTACCGACGTATGCATTTCCTGCCTCGATAACCATTGGTAGTGTGTTAAATCGCCCACCCTATATTATCGAAGATGCCGAATCGGGACTTGAGATTGATATTATTAAGGCCGCCTTTAAGGAAATGGGCCAGTCAGTTAACTTTAAATTTTACTCTCGTAAGCGCCAAGTCTTATATTTCAACAAAGACAGATTAGATGCCGTGATGACCATGAATCCCGCAAATGGTGTAGATGGCTATTGGTCTAATGATTATGTCGACTATACCAATGTGGCGATTAGCTTGGCTGCGCAACACCTTGAAATAAAAAGTATTGCCGATCTAAAAAACTACAGTATTGCGGCCTTTGAGAATGCCCGACTATTGCTCGGCGCTGAATTTAATGCCGTAGCGCAACAGACGATTTATCGCGAAGTCGATACTCAATTAAGCCAGAATCGTATGTTGTACTTAGGCCGGATTAATACTGTGATTGCCGACCGTTATATTTTCACTCAATTGAATCGGTTTGTTGAGCCCAATATCGACACCCAGCAAGCATTGAGCTATCACTTTATTTTCCCGCCGACATCCTATCGTATGGTGTTCCACAACTCAGTGGCGCGGGATACTTTTAATCAAGGGCTGGCAAAAATTAAGGCCAATGGGATTTATCAGGCCTTAGTGGTCAAATACTTAGGTAGTGCTTAGCAAGGCCTAAGTATTTGAGCGCAAGGCTGAATCGAGATGATCAACTACAGAGGTTAGCGTTCTGGCTCGTTCACGAGCGTTTGCGTGAGTGGGCGTATTTTACTGACTAAGAACACGCTCAAGCTGCTGATGAAGGCGGCTAAAAAGGTCGAAAACAACACATCTTGTGGCCAGTGCATGCCTAACAGCATGCGGCTCAATCCCATCAAAAATCCCCAACCCAATAATACCAATGCAACGCTAGGTAGGCCTGCGAGCAGCAGATAGTAACTGGCGGTGAGCACCAGTGTCACAGCAAAAATGGTATGCCCAGAAGGGAATGAATAACCAATTTCATCTTCCCAATGCTGGTGAATGCGCGAGTCGAGCCTCATCTCAGGCTCCGTCACTTTTAAGCCATCGAGCGCAGTGGATATTGTCTTGGAGCGCTCCTGTTTATCCAATTGATAAAAGGCATCGAGTGAAAGCTGCTCGTCCGTAGGCAGCGCTTGCTTAGCCAAAAAAACCAGATTAGGTCTGGGCTCTTTAAAATAGGATTTGAGCGTATGGCTCACACTTAAGCTGATGACTTGGCTGAGACTAATGGCTAAAAACAAACTCATAAAGAGGGCTTTAGGCATAAGACGATAGGCGATAGCGAGCACAAACAACACAGTGGCCACGCCATAGGGCGCTGTGCCCGTCATGGTAATCCAATATAAGGTTCGGGCTAAGTGAGAGTGCAGATCGATCAGTGGAAACAACTGATTTTGGGTCAGTAACAGTAAGCTTGGCATGCTTGCCAGCAATAACCAGGCTAAACCTAAACGGCGGAAAAGATAGGCGCTATGGGTCAAAATACAAGCCTCTTGATAAACGCCATAGGCTACAACGCGGCAATGGCTTTGCCAATCAAAAAAATCCCGACAGCAAAAAGTGGCGCTGTCGGGGGTCTTCAAGGGTGGATCGGTTGGGCGTTGTTACGCCGTGTTCTTGGGTTGATGCCTTGTGACAAACATCAAAATCAGTAGGACGACTAACAGTAATCCTGTGCCCATTAGCAGGGCGTAATCTTCCAGTTGCAGTATCGAGTACAGCACGGCATATAAACTCACCAGCATAATGCCCACTATCCCGCCGCGCTTGAGGCTTGCGGTGGCACTGCCCACGTAGGCGGATACCGACAACACGGGAATACAGGCGGCAATTAAATAGGCATGCAAGAAGGCTAAATGCTCAGACAGCGACAGCAGTAGCAAATAGAACAAAGCCATGGCGCTGCCGACTAACACATATTGAATCGTGCTGAGGCTGGTTTTTTGCCCAAGCTCAAAAATGAACAACATGATAAAAGTCAGTACGATAAACAGCAGGCCGTATTTCACTGAGCGTTCAATCTTGCCATAGTGAGTCACGGGTTCGAATAAAATCGCATTGGCCGATACTTCGGTCAGACTCGATTGATTACTCTTAATGAACTCCTGCGGATAGTTACGGGTTAAGTGACTGATATTCCAGCTTGCCGTAAAGCCCTGCGCGTTAATATCCCGCTCTGCAGGTAACAATCCCTTAAAGCTAGGGTGTGGCCAGTCGGCGTGAATGTTAATTAAGGTTTGCTCACCCAGTGGCAGGGCGCTGATGGACTGAGAACCGCGCAGTGTCATCGCAAAGTCCACGCTAAAGTCACTGGCTTCGGCGACTTGTACGCCTTGGTTAAAGCCCTTTTCTAGACCACCTGTGCTGCCTAATCCGGTACCCGACATCAGCGAGCCTGAAAGCGTGACCGCATCACCCGTTAATTCAAGTTTATCTACTTTATCAATGGCTTGATTTGATGAAACACCAAAGGCGAGGCGCGCATTTTTATTATCAAAGGCAATGAGGTTAGGGATTTCATAATGACTTAAACTGAAATCTGCCTTGCCTTGCAAAGTAGCGTTGTAGACTAAGGATTGATAAATGCCACGGGTACGGAAGTCATGCTTAAGATCTAAATCGAGCTTGAGTTTTTTTGGCAGTATGACTAATTCATCTTGATAGGTACGCTTCACTTGATGGCGATTTTTGCCATCGGCGCTGACTTCTTCCTGCATCACAAAATAGCTATAGGGAATCACAAGCACAGGCCCAGAGAGGGTTTGCTGCTCGCCCCATGAACGGCCAATTTCATCGACAACACTGTGGTACAAGGCTTCGCGATCTGAGGTCATATCCATGATGATCCCTAATGGGATCATAGCTAAGATCGACAGTATGCCTATGGTTAATGCTTTCAATAGGGTGGTGTTTTTGGCGAGTGGTGTCCCTTTGCTGTGTGAGGACTGTGCCTGTGGCGATTCCATGTCTATTCCTTGATCTCGATTGAATTTTTTTAGTAGTGCGCGTACGACTAAGTAGGCTGCACCACCAAATAATGCCAAAGTGAATAGGGCGATGACGCCCACGATAATGTTGAACATGTGATTTCATTCCCTATGAAATACAGTACGAGCCTTAAGTTTTTATGTCATGTTTCGCCAAGAAGGCTAAGCATTAACGGCAAGTATTAAAACAGATTTCCCCACAAGAGTTGCGGGCAAGTTGCTGATCAATAGTGGCAAAATTATGGCAGTGGCTGTTAATTAAAATATTAAGCGATACATGAGTTACTCAAAAGCATTGCGCTTTAGCCAAACTTGGGGTGTTTTGCCTCGTAGTCATCTTCTTTTCGAATATGCTTAAGCAGTGCTTCGAAGCTTTGCTTAAAGACGTCAAGTTCGGCGAAATAGACTACGGCATGGTGGGAAAACCAGTGCTGTTTTTCCCGCTCACGGTTACTGTAATCGGGCCAAATACGCAGCTCATACTCATCACCTATGACGACAATGACATAGGCGATGGCGCCATTGCTAAAGATGATGCATTGGGGCAGGTACACCAGCTCTTCGCCTTTGAATAACTCATACTCTATCGCTTCGGTGCGCCAGCTCACTATCGGTAGCGGCGCTTTGATAGAGCAACCAATCGACTGATGTTGATTGAACAGTACGGCGTTAATGTCATCCATTGAAAAGGGCTGGTGATCGCCATTTTTAGCAGCAAGTGAATACAAGATATTCATCAAAAATGGCAGCTTAGTAACATTGCCCGTTTTGCGGCCGCAGAGTTGTGCTTGGCGATAGTAGATATTCATCATCAATCCTTAATGAGGCGTCAGTACGTGGTCGGCGCGACCTTGAGTCGTGAAACTAACAGGCCTGTAAAGCGATAGCCGTTAAGTTATAAATGGCTTATGTTATCCGAAGAGCGCGCTGCATGAGCTGGTTTGCGGTGTATTTTAGGGGCTCATTCGAAAGATACAAACTACATCAGCATTTTTTAGAATCTTAGTTTGTCTGTTGGGCTTAGTGTTTGCAGGTTTTACCTTAGGAAACGTGATGTCTAATCCCTTTTCACCCCGCGAATGGCTGCAATTAACGATGCAGCAGCAAGGATTATTACAGCCACAGACTTCGGTGGCTGAGACTGTCTCGCGCCTAAGTTATGTGCAAATCGACTCAATTAACGTGGTTGAGCGGGCGCATCACCATGTGCTGCATAGCCGTATGCCCGGATACCAGCCGAAGATGCTCGATTCGGCTTTAGCTAAGGGGGAGATCTTCGAGTATTGGTCCCATGCGGCGGCCTATTTACCGATCGCCGATTACCGTTTTAGTTTGCAACGTAAACTGCAGCTGCAAAATGGCGGTAAGCATTGGTTTGAGCCCGACGATAAAGTAATGCAAGAAGTGCGGGCACGAATCCTTGCAGAAGGGCCACTCAAGGCCAGTGATTTTGAACACAGTGAAGGTAAAAACGGTGCCTGGTGGGATTGGAAACCCGCGAAAAAAGCCCTAGAGCAGCTCTTTATGCGTGGTGAGTTGATGGTAGTGCGGCGGGAAAAATTCCAGAAGGTTTACGATCTCACTGCGCGGGTGTTACCACAAGGTATTAATACTGAAGCACCAACAGAGGCTGAGTTTATCCGTTATCTGATTGATCGTTATCTCTATGCCCATGCCTTTGGCACAGCGGCGCAAATTGCCTATCTACGTAAAGGATTAAAATCAGCGGTTGCCCAAGAGCTGGCAGAGATGCACTCACAGGGGTTATTAGCCAGTTTTAAGGTTGCAGGCCAAAGTTACTTCTATCACTGTGCATTACAGCTCAATGCGCCATTATCTAATAAAGTCTGGCTGCTAAATCCCTTCGATAATTTATTAATCCAACGGCAACGACTAAAGCAATGGTTTGATTTTGATTATCAAATTGAAGTCTATGTGCCCGCCGAAAAGCGTCGGTATGGTTATTATTCTTTAGCGATTCTGTGGCGCGACACTTTTGTTGGCCGTGTGGATGTGAAAGCCGATCGCCAAACGGGCATATTGCTATTACAGCAATTGACCTTAGAAGCGGGCGTGGTGGTGAATGGCTTAGATGAGGATTTCTGTGCTGCATTTGACATCGCCATCAAGGAATACGCCCGCTTCAACAACTGCGATCGCTGGAAGTTAGTTAAAGCAAATCATAAAGGCCTGAAGCAAAAATATGCACGGCAACAAAAGTGCTAGTCATCAGTCGTTTTAATTGGAATGTCCATAAAGCGAAAGCAACCATAGAGTAAAATAAGATACAGCAGTGGCAGCGCTGCAATGATTAAGGATGAAGTCGCAGTGCTATTGCTAGCAAGGCGATAGCAGGGAATATACACAGCGGGATAAACTAGGCTTCCCCATAGAAAACACTGATTCATCAATCGAGTGATAAAAGCGGGTTTAATGCTTGATTGACTGGCCAGTCCCATCAAACTGGCGATGAGCACTCCGGGATAAGTGAGTAATGGCAGGCCACCGAGCAGGAGGAATGCCCAGCGTATTAGGCTCTCAAAAGTCGTCAATTCCACTGCGGTTTCCATCACGCGTATCGTCTTCCCTCTGTTGACGCTTTGCCTCAATCAATCACTCAGGTTTGCGGGTCTATTTTACGGGTCTATATTGAGCTGCGATCCCGTTGCATCTTGAGCCAGAATCCCTGTTGGCAAAGGTTACTGAAGGATTTCTGCTGCGGTGAAATAACGATTCCGCTCGATGCTATCACCCGATAGTTTATCCAATAGTCTTCGCAAACACTGTCTGATGTCGCCTCAATTGCGAGTTGATCGTGCTCGCTTTGCTGGCAGATCACCACGCCATTATCGAAGTGATACAGCGTTTCTACTTCATGAATAGTGAGGTCGTCATCTTGATAGCTATGGCTTTTACTCGAATGGCTCAATATCGACACTAAGCTTGGGTATCCGTGAATCGTAAGAATATAGCTGGCGAGTTGCTGCATTGTTTCCCCAAGAGACGCACTGCTCGAAGCGTTAAAAACAAAAAAGCACAGTTACGCTTTCGCTCACCGTGCTTTATTCAATATGCGTAACGTAAGTTAGCCCGCAGCGTTGAGCTTTTTTTCTAACTCATTGACTTGAGCTTGCAGCGCTTCTAACTTTTCGCGGGTTTTCAGTAGCACATGTTGCTGCACATCAAATTCTTCACGGGAAACCATATCCAACTTGAGTAATTGATTTTGCAGAACTTGTTTGCTGCGCTCTTCAAATTCACCGGCAAATTGCTTCAGACCGCTGGGCAAACTTTCGCTCAGCTGTTTCGCCATTTCTTCAATTTTCTTTGGATTGATCATTATCTTGTCCGCCTCTTCAATGAATAGCTCGATTGTAACTCAGTGCGTTAGGTTTCAAAAGTAAAGCTAACGCGCGATGGCTTTAGTGAGTCGTTGTTGAGGCTTATATCACGGCTAAGCATGTCTATTGGGTTGAGTTCTGCTCAGCCCAAGCGGGGATTTGTTAGCCTTAAAACCGCCGATTCTGCTATGATCCCATCCCTTTCTGTCGACTTGTTTGGATATTGCGCAAAGATGAAACTCAATCCCGCCCAAAACGATGCTGTTCATTATGTTTCAGGCCCTTGCCTAGTATTGGCGGGTGCGGGCAGTGGTAAGACGCGCGTAATTATCAATAAAATCGGTTACTTGGTCGAAAAATGCGGCTATAAGGCACGCAATATTGCGGCGGTGACCTTCACCAACAAGGCTGCCCGTGAGATGAAAGAGCGGGTCGCTCAGTCCATGGGACGCAAAGAGGCCAGAGGCCTGTGGATTTCAACCTTCCACACCTTAGGGCTTGAAATCATTAAACGTGAACATAAGGTCTTAGGCTTAAAGCCGGGATTTTCGCTGTTTGATGATCAAGATACCTTGGCACTGCTCAAAGAGTTAACCCAAGACGAATTAGACGAAGATAAAGATTTACTCAAAGCGCTCGCCAGTACGATTTCAAACTGGAAGGGCGGTTTAGTTATTCCCGAGCATGCGCGCAAAATCGCTAAAGATGAGCAGCAGCATTTATTTGCCATGTTGTATCAGCGTTATGCCCAGCACATGAAAGCCTATAACGCCTTAGATTTTGACGATTTAATCCTGATGCCAACCTTATTGTTGCGGCATCATGAAGAAGTGCGTACCCGCTGGCAAACCAAGATCCAATACTTGCTGGTGGATGAATATCAAGATACCAATACCAGCCAATATGAAATGGTAAAGCTGTTAGTGGGTGATCGGGCGCGCTTTACCGTAGTGGGTGACGACGATCAGTCGATCTATTCATGGCGCGGTGCTAAACCACAAAACTTAGTGTTATTGGGTACGGATTTTCCGCAGCTTAAGTTAATTAAGCTCGAGCAGAATTACCGTTCTAGTCAACGGATCCTGCGGGCTGCCAATATTCTTATCGCGAACAATCCCCATGTTTACGATAAAGCGCTCTTTAGTGAGCTTGCCTATGGTGAGCCGCTGCGGGTGCTATTTGCCGCCAACGAGGAGCAAGAGGCTGAACGTGTGGTCGCGGAAATAGTGCGACACAAGTTTGTTGGCCGTACTCAGTTTGGCGACTATGCGATTCTGTATCGCGGCAACCATCAATCGCGGTTACTCGAGCGCGCGCTGATGACGAACCGCATTCCTTACAAATTGAGTGGTGGCACGTCATTCTTCGCCCGTGCTGAAATCAAGGACATCATGGGCTATCTAAAGCTGGTGGTGAATCCCGATGATGATAATGCTTTCCTGCGCATCGTTAACTTGCCTAAACGTGGCATAGGCCCATCGACTTTAGAGCGCTTAGGTAATTTCGCTAATGAGAAGCATATTTCTATGTTTGCGGCGATTTTTGAGCCTGAACTCAATCATCATTTACCGCCGGCGGCCATGTCATCCCTGTATCAATTCGGTCGTTTCATTGTCGAGACCGGGGATCATGCAGAGCGTGGTGAACCTGTCGAAGCTGTGAAGCATTTGATCCGTAAGATCAATTATGAAGATTATCTATACGAAACCAGCACGAGTGCCAAAGCCGCTGAAATGCGGATGAAGAATATCTCCGAGCTATACCGTTGGGTAACTGAGATGCTTGCAGGTGATGAATTAGATGAGCCAATGACCTTACCTGAGGTCGTGACTCGACTGACGCTCAGAGACATGATGGAGCGCAATAGCGAGGACGAAGGCGGCGATCAAGTGCAGTTGATGACCTTGCATGCTTCTAAGGGCTTAGAGTTCCCGTTTGTGTTTATGGTGGGAGTGGAGGAGCGGATCTTGCCCCATCAGACCAGCATAGATGAAGATAATGTAGATGAAGAGCGTCGCTTAGCCTACGTGGGCATCACTCGGGCTCAACGTGAACTGTGGTTTACCCTCTGCCGTGAAAGGCGTCAATTTGGTGAAACCATGCGTTGTGAGCCGAGCCGTTTCTTGCTTGAGTTACCTCAAGATGATGTGGTGTGGGAGAATCGTAAACCACAGCAAACGGAGCAGGAGCGGATGCAGACTGGGCGAGCCAACATTTCTAGCTTAAGGGATATGTTTAAAAAATAACGAGCGTTTCGCTTACTGTTATTTAAAGTCAATCGCTCGGGTTTTATCTAGGCATATTCGAGCTGAGTACAGATCTGTGATTGGGTGTCACTTAAGGTAAAAGTGTCGGCTAAAGCAGCCCCCTGACCCAGCTGATAACCCAGTTCACTGAAGATACGTTTTTGTTCAGGGCTATCAATGCCATCAACAAAGGTTTGCAGTTCTAAGGTTGATGCCGTTTTTTGATAAGCGGACATTAATTTAAGCTGCTGTTCAGCGTGTATCTGTTTAGTGAGATTGGCGTCGAGCTTTAAGCCTTTAATCGGCAAAAACAATAAGCTATTTAATGCACTATAGCCGCTACCGTAATGGCTGATACCGAGTTTTACCCCGAGTTTCTGCAACAATTCAAAGCCATTGATATGATTTTCAGTCTCTTGCACTAGCGCTTTTTCATTAAAGAATAACCACAAATGGCTCAGGTTTAACTGGGTCTGCTTGAGGGTGTTTTTCAAACTGCGCAGTACGTGCTTATGCTTGAGATGTTGGCTCGAAAGCATTACATGTAATTCAATAGATTCATCATGTTGCTTGAGCAGTTCAGCATAAGTGCGATCTATGATGCTGATCGTATATTTATCGAGTTCAACGGTAAGATGGGATTGTTCAGCAAGTGCACTGAGTTGTTCTTGTTGTAAAAGTCCACGTAGTGGGTGCTGCCAAAACAGGCGACTTTCTAATGCATGCACTTGACCAGTGTTAAAATCGACGACAGGTAAATAACTGAGTTCGATTTCGGCATGGTGTAATGCCTGTCTAAATTCACTTTCTAACTCGACATCCTGTATAGCTTGATGTTGGGCGTTATCATCAAAAATAACATAGCAGCCCTTACCGTTGGCTTTCGCTTGATACATGGCTGTATCCGCGTTGCGCAACATAGATTCACTGGTATCGACTTTATGTTTACCACTGATGGTGATACCGATACTGGCGCCAGAGTTAAATTCCATCGTGCCGAGTCGATAGGGCTGGGATATTTTTTGGATCACTCTTTCTGATACGTCTCTTGCATCATTAATGTTGTTAATACTATCGAGCAAGATCACGAACTCATCGCCACCCAGGCGCGCTAACGTGTCGTTATCACGAATGCAGGACTTGAGGCGGCTTGCGGTCTCGATTAAAAATTTATCGCCTTCTAAGTGCCCCATAGTGTCGTTAATCTGTTTGAAGCGGTCGAGATCGATAAAGAGCAAGGCAAACTGTTCTAAGCTATGGCGACGGACGTGCTTAATGGCTTGAGATAAGCGTTCCATAAACATAGCGCGGTTAGGCAAGCCTGTGAGCGCATCATGTTTAGCATCGTGAACTAGCTTAGCTTCCATACTGCGGCGTTGTTGAATTTCTTTCTCAAGGTTTTGATTGAGTTCGGCTAACGCTTTAGTACGATCGATGACTTTTTCTTCTAACTCTTCATAACTGCGTTGCAAGGACTCTGCGGACAGTTTCTTCTCAATAGCAGAACCAATGTGTTGCGAGACAAATGTCAGTAATTCTAAGTCTTTGACTTGGTAATTTTGCGTCATGCTAAAACTGTAAATAGTCAAGGCACCACGTACTTGATCATGGATAAAGAGGGGGATACCAATCCATTGATGCATAGTTTGAGTGTGGTTTAACGCTGGCGCTTGGGAATACAGTTCGCCAGAGGCAATTAACGCATTGATACTATTTTGATCTAACAGTAATGGGCGCTTATGTTTGAGCACATATTCGGTTAAGCCATCCTGTAGCGGCCGAGTTCCTGGATGTTTATTGGCTAATTGCGAGACATAAAAGGGGAACGTGAGATGAGTTTCTGTGTCATCCAAAAGCGCGATATAGCAATTATTGGCTGGAATGAGGTGTCGAATGACATTATGCAATTGGGCATAAAAGTCTGGGTTGTCGGCACTGGAACTGGCTAATTCAGCAATTTCGAACAGTGATTTTTGTAAGCGCTCAGCTCTGCGTCTTTCATAGACTTCTAGTTTTAATTTGTCGTAGGCTTGGCTGAGTTCTCTGGTCCTTTGCTGAATGGCTTGTTCTAATTGTTCCTGATGCTTGAGCCGTTCCATTACTCCTGAGATATGGTGACAAATGAAGGTCATCAACTCGAGTTCGATTTCACCATAGCTGACATTTGTGTCGTAGGTTTGCACGACTAACACGCCAGTCACTATGTCATCGTGTTTGATGGGCACGCCAAGCCATAAATGGCAGGGAGAACCTAAGTTAACAATTTCCTCTGCGGCAATCAGTTCATTGACTTTGTCATTATCACATAACAAAGCCTTACCCGTTCTGAGAACGTAGCCCGTTAATCCCTGCTGTAGTAATGTTGATAAGGATTGTTCAGGATAAAGCTCTGCAGGATGTGCGTCTTTCTCGTCGGCGAAAAAAGGGATAGCAAGCTCTCCCGTGCTGACATCGAGGGTTGAAATAAAAAAGTTATCAGCGGGAATGAGTTGTTTTAGGTGGCTATGCACGCCGACATAGAATTCTTCGAGTGAAGAAGCATGGGTCGCAATATTGGATATTTCGAGTAATGCGTTTTGAATGATCTCAGCATGCTTATACTTATGCGCTAATTGTTTTAAGCGAATAATTTTTTTGCGTAAGCGTTCAGCTTCATTTATACGAGGCTGGCCAGTTTCATCTTCATCCTTAAACATGATACTCACTAGTTAAGTTAAATATAGGGTTGCTTTTACCAATCTCTATAATTAGCATGAAATACTGTAACATCCAAGTCATATTTTGGCTGCATTTTGCTTTAAAAGTCAGCTAATGTGATAAAACTTGAGCAGTCAGTAAAAAAAGTGCAAAACAGCTATAGACTCAAAGGGGATTTGACCCTAGTATATGCGGCGCTAACCAAGGCGAGCGCCCATAGCTCAGCTGGATAGAGCGCACCCCTCCGGAGGGTGAGGCCGAAGGTTCGAATCCTTTTGGGCGCACCAATTCCGAACAGAGTTGTGAGCTTTTAGGTTAGCAAGATAAGTGAAAGTCAGTGGTGATTGTAGCTCAGTTGGTAGAGTCCCGGATTGTGATTCCGGTTGTCGTGGGTTCGAGCCCCATCAGTCACCCCATTTCGTTTACTTTGATATAAAGATTGTATTCTCGGTGATTAGCGCAGCCCGGTAGCGCATCTGGTTTGGGACCAGAGGGTCAGAGGTTCGAATCCTCTATCACCGACCAAATTCTTCGCATAGCTAGCGAGCTTAATGTAAGTTAAGCAAATAGTTAAAATTTTACGGTGATTAGCGCAGCCCGGTAGCGCATCTGGTTTGGGACCAGAGGGTCAGAGGTTCGAATCCTCTATCACCGACCAAATAAGTAAAAAAGCCTCAGCATTCTTAATGAATACACTGGGGCTTTTTTGCATCTGCGGTTTACTTGTCTTGATTGGTATTAATGGCCCTATTGTTAGAAAGAAGAGATCGAATCCTCGCGCTTTCAACGTATCGACCAAATTCAACGCATCGAACAGATAAGCAGAAACGTCTCAGCATTCTTAATCAATACACAGGGACTTTTTGGCATTTGTGCAATGTAGCTTCATACAGAAATTGTTTATGCGTTTGCTTAAACTCTATGTAGGCAATACAGATGTGCAACGGTATCGATATAGCCATTCTGTCGTTAGAAAAGTAAAAAGCTCCTTACGGAGCTTTTTGTTTTTAATATCACTTCTTAATTCGGCTTAATCAAGACTCACCGGAGGGGCGATAAAGCCCTGATAGGCATCAGTTCTAAGCTCGTTAAAGCGCTCTAGCTGAGCTTTTTCTTGAATACCCGTCACTATGACTTGAATATCTAATCCTTTCGCTACGTTGATTAGCGCGCGGCAGAGCTCACTATTATGGTGTGTCTCATCATAGTAGGCGAAGGATTGATCGAGTTTCACATAACTCGGTCTTAATTCCTGTAGATAAGACATAGAGCCAAACTGACGGCCAAAGTGATCAATGCCGAACTTAGCGCCATTATCTCGAATAATGTTACATAAGTGCTGACACGACTTAAGATCGCTATAAACGCCTGCCTCAGGTATTTCGAAGCAGATCCGCTCAATAAATGCGGCATTACGTAAGAAGTGATTGAGCCACTCATGGAACTGAGGATCGTTAATACTTTGGTGGGTTAAGTTAATCGCGAGCGGTTCATAGCTACGCTCTAGTAGTTTTTGCTCGTAGACGGTTTCAATCAAGCATTTATCGAGCAAGGCACCGAGAGATAAGAGCTCGATATAAGGCATAAATTGCCCTGCATGGGCGAGTTGATCGCCTAGCTCTAATTGGCAATATAATTCCCGCTGCGTTATACCATCCCCATCGCAAAACTGGATAGGCTGCCATCTAAACTTAAACTTCTTATTACTGATGGCATGGCTAAGGTTATCCCGCCACTGTTCACGGGTGAATAGTTGCTGCTCTGTGGTTTCAAACCAATGGAATGTTTTATTCTCTTGTAACGCTTTTTGAAGGGCGTTGTCGGCTTGGGCCAAAATATCCGACACATTCATTTGCCCAATACGCTCCGCAATACCAATAGCAAAGTCTTCATTAGGCTTACAGCCCGCCTTCGACATTTCTTGGTTGATGGTGCGGATAAGCGTTTGTAAATATTTGCTGATTTGATCGTGTTCAACATCAGTCACTAAAAATGCAAATTCATAGGCGGCAATGCGGCCTATAACAGACGGTGTTATTTCGTTTAACTGCAGCTGAAACTTCTCTGCCAAGATCCGTATGGTTTCATCCCGAACTTGGTAGCCATATTTGCTGTGCACTTCTTCGAGCCAGTCGAGTTTAGCGAGAAATAACGCGCCGCTGCTAGGTTCACTCAACCAACCATTTAAACGGCTCACCACATATTGGCGGTTAGGCAGGCCTGACGCAGGATCGACAAGATTCTTCTTACGTAATGCGCCGACTTCTTCGTCGAGGGAATGAAACACTTGCTTCAACTGCGCCGACATACTGTTAAATGCGGTCACTAAGTCTTTCAATTCAGTGGTCTTAGGTAATGCCATGTCTGGGCCAAATTGGCGTGCCGCAATACTTTTCGCGTGTTCCGACAAAGTATGTAGAGGTTTTAATATCCACGTTAAACCGATTCTTGCGGTAAAAATGGCGACGAGGAAAAGTAGAGAGAAGGCAATGATCGTATTGGACATGATTCGCCACAGCTCATGGTAACCAAACCCAGGATGAGCGGTGATCTCAAGTTGCGCGAGTTGCAACCAGCCAGAAGTAATAGTGCTTTGTTTTTTGATGGTTTTAAATAGATTTAAATTGATAAACCATTGAGGTACATCTTCAATTCTTAAAGGGTTATTCCACTCTTGTTGCTTACCATCCACCATCCATGTCAGCTTTACATTTTGATAATAGCCACCTTCAAAGATGACATTCACTAAGGTTTCTGCCGCTGCGGTATCGCCAGCTTGAAGTGCTGGAGTAAGCATTAGACCAAGTGAAGTGCTGGCATTGTTTAGATCTGACTCCATTTGCTTGGTTAAAAAGCTTTGAGTCTCAGTAAATTGCACATAGCCAAGGCTTGCAACTACGAGCAAAAATAGGCTAAAAAGCAGCGAATAAATCTGTCTAAACAGTGTCATTTTTGGTGCTACTCCAGTTTTAATTTTGGTTGTCTAAGGCGGTCAACACCTAATCTATGGTTAAGATCGTTCCATTTTTCTAGCCGTGTTGACGAACCCGCTAGCACACCTCTACCTTGCTCTTTATTGAGCCATAACTGTTTACCGTTAAAGCTATAAACAGGTAGTAGATCTTTTCTTTTGGTGGCGGGCTTTATTTCATGATCGAGATTATCGAGAACTAAGGGGATCGATGCTGGTGTCTCATAGTAAGCCAATACCATGTGGTATTGATTCACCGTAGTCGCTTTAACCATAGTGATCCGCATCTTGTCCTCTTGCACGCCAAGTTGGAGCAAGGTGAAGTATTTAGCGATCGAAAAATCTTCGCAGTCACCACCATTCACGCCAATAAACTCCATCGGTGTTGCCCAATAATTTGACTCACCCCATAATTTACTGTCATCAATAAATCGGAATAAGTTAAAAAAGTTATTTACTTTCAATAGCTTTTCTTTTTCATCTAGCGTGCTAGCTTCTGACAACACTTTGAACCAAGCCCGAGCTCGCATCCCTGCACGCTCACCATAATGTTTTTCAAGGGTTGAAGTGATCTTCCCTTCATCAAGGTTTTGTGTGGGGGCAGCATATAGGCAGCATATGCCTAAGGCTGACGCTATGAGGCTAAAGCGGCAGACTCGCAATAATGAATGTTTATAACCAAGTCTGCCGTTCATAACCTAATGTGAGAGTCCTTTATTGTGTGTTGTCATCGACCGAGTAAATCGTCCATTTCATGTCCGTGGTCGTATCATCACCGGTCACTTCAGCCACGACACGGCGGTTACGGATCTCTGCATCTGGTGTCTGCTCTAAAACAACAGGGCGACTAGAGCCATATCCAATTGCAGTTAATCGACTTCTATCAATGCTAAAGCGTTCGGCTAGCACAGCAGTCACGGCATTTGCTCGTTCTTGCGATAATACCGCATTACGCTCATCGGTGCCTGTGCGACTAGTATGACCTTCGATAGTTACTTTGGTCGTTGGATACTGACGAAGAAAAATGGCAACTTCTTCTATCTGAGGATAATACTCAGGTGCTATATATGCAGAGTTATTAGGAAATAAAATATTTATTTCCTTCCGCTCGTTTATTGCTTTGATTTTGCCACAGCCATAGTTATCAATACCGGCCCCTTGCGCGGTATCATTGCAGCGTTCACGGGCCTCTATCACGCCATCACTATCTTTATCTGATAGATCATAGGCTTGAGTTGTGGTCATTTCGTCAATATTAACTGTATCGCGCATTGAACAACCAGCTAAAAGAGTGACACCGAGAAAAAATGTGATTGTTTTCATTAGTTAGCTCCCCCTTCATAGTTACGTTCTCCACGCCATGCATCGGGTCTTGTGACTTTGAGAGAGTCTAATAAGCGTCCGGTGGAGTTGAGCACGCGATACTTAGCAATGATTTCATCATATTCGGCTTGTAAGTAGTCTTTACGTGCCTCGAAGAGCTCATTCTCAGTATCCAATAAGTCGAGTAGGCTGCGTTGGCCTAAGTTGAACTGTTGCGCATAGGCTGTTTGTGTATCCTTTGCGGCCACAACATGATCTCGAATGTATTGTTTTTGCGGCGCTAGCATTTCAAAAGCGTTCCAAGCTAGATTGACGCCTTCAACTACTTCACGCTGCGCGCGTTGACGGATTTCTTTGGCTTCACCAAGTTTGTAGGCCGTTTCTTTCTCACGGGCAAGATCTTTACCGCCAGAAAATAAGTTATATCTCACCCGAACCATAGCGACGAGGTCATTATTATAACCGCCCACATCACTGCGGAAAGCACCTAAACCTGAGACACCATCTTCACCACCGATATCATTGTTCCAGTTACCATTCAGTTCTAAGGAAACCTGAGGATAGTAATTAGCTTGAACTGATGAACGTTCATTCTCTGCGGCGCGAATATCATTTGCTGCAGATTTAAGAATTGGATGGTTCTCTTGTGCATCAGATAAGCCTGAGCTGAGATCTTTAGGTAACATATCGGCATCTGGAACAGGTTGAATCAAATCAACGGGGTCTGACTCAACAACTCTGATGTATTGTGCTTTTGCATCAAGTAAATTGTTACGAGCAGAAATCACGTTGGCATTTGCCCGCGCTAAGCGTCCCGTGATTTGGGAGAGATCCGCGATTGAACCTAAACCTGAATCAGTACGTTGTTTGATCTGGTCATAAATATCTTTATGGCTGTTAAGGTTCTTCTCGGCTAATTTCAACACCTGATCGGTGCGTAAATAGTTGAGGTAGACCTTACTGACATCGAGTGCCATATCTTCAGCTGCAGCAAGCAGTGCCCATTGGTCTGCACTGGCTTCAAAGCTATAACGATCAACTTCACTGCTAGTATAGAAACCATCGAAAAGCATTTGCTTTAAGCTAACACCAAACTCTCCGCGGTTTAATTCTGCCACCCCTTTGCTATCGACTTCACCGACGTTAGGTCGTCTACGGGTCGACACACTGTCTGTCTGTTCGTAACCGTAGCCACCAGTGACATCAATCGTCGGCATATAGCCTGCGATTGCTTGATTAACTTGCTCTTCACGCGCTTTAAAGCGGTTAAAGGCAACCCGTAAATCAGGGTTCGTATCAAGCGTATGTGCAACGGCTTGTTCTAACGTCTGGCTTTGAGCCGATAAAGGTAACAGGATCAATGACAGCACTATGGCTATCTTTGAACATTGAAATTGTCGTCTTGCTGAAGTCTTCATGATCAACCTCCCGGTTTATAAAAAAAGGCTTAGTGCTCTCTTAGCGCTGTGTCCTTAGCCCTTAAAATTGGATTTAAAATGTACTCAAGTATGGATCTTTGCCCCGTGATAACGTCAACCGAAGTTAACATTCCCGGGATAATTGGCATCTGTGTGCCATCGTTTTTGGTTAAACTGGATTCTGCGGTTCTGACTCGGATGAGATAATAGCTATTGCCTTCTTCATCTTGGGATGTGTCGGCACTGATATGTTCAACTGTCCCTTTAAGGCCGCCATAGCGAGTAAAGTCATAGGCGGTAATCTTTACCACTGCGGGTAATCCTGGGTGTAAGAAGGCGATATCTTTAGGCAAGATTTTGGTTTCAATCAGTAACTGATCTTCCGATGGCACTATCTCGATAATATCGACTCCAGGTTGCACAACGCCGCCTAGTGTATTGATGTGAGTGGTTTTAATGGTGCCATTGACTGGTGAGGTGATAATTGCTTTGCTGACTTTATCCTGTGCGCCCACCTGTGCTTCATTCATGCGAGAAAGGCGGGTTTGGGTTTCATTGAGCTGCGCGCGTAGATCGGCGGCATAGACGAATACGGCTTCACGGCGTTTTAAGATGGCTTCATCCATCGCCGCTTTGACTTTAGGGCGCAGTAAGCGCATTGAATTCAATTCGCCTTGCAAATCGTTCACTGTGCGTTCGAGTTTGAGTAATTCAACTTCAGGAACGATACCTTTTTTAGCTAAAGGCCGAGTGAGTTCAAGCTCACGGGAGATCAGCTGCATACTGGTGGTTAATGTCGTTGTTTTAGACGCGAGATCATCAATTTCTTGTTGTCTTTGTTGAATTTGACGTACCAAGATCTCAAGCTGGTTACTTAAGTTATCTAAGCGTCCGTTATATTCCTCTTGTTGTCTCTTCACTAAGGCCGGTTCCGCCGCAATTATAGCCTCGGGGAATATTAATTCCTTTTTAGTAATGAGTACTTGCTCGCGCCAGTCAGAAGTCATGTCTGATATGAGAATGCTGTCGAGTTCGGCACGCATACGAATAACATTGGTTTTTAAGCCATAAACCTCTTGCTCTTGTTGGGCATAGTCGGAGCGGAAGCGGGTATCATCAATACGAACTAAAGGTTGCCCTTTCGTCACCATTTCACCTTCTTGAACGTACAGTTCTTGCATTATGCCGCCATCTAAACTCTGGATGACTTGGACTTGTGATGAGGGGATGACTTTCCCCGTACCAGTGGTAACCTTGTCTAATTTAGCAAAACCCGCCCACAATAAAAAACACACAACCATAGCTGCAAGTGCCCATATGATTAACCTGTGCCCGCTGGGAGCGTCTGTCATCATGGCGCCGTAGACATCATCAACCATGTCTAAGTCATTTGCGGTTAAATTTTTACTCATCTTTTAGCTTCTCCATTCACGAGGCCAAAATTGAGTTTTTCTAACACTTCTGCCTTGGGACCATCGGCGACCACATGGCCGCGTTCGAGTACGATAATACGGTCAACAAGCTGCAGTAGATGCATCTTATGGGTAATAAGAATCAAGGTTCTGTCTTTGCTTACATTCTGCATTGAGCGAATAAATTGTTGTTCTGCGCGCGCATCCAAGCTGGCGGTGGGCTCATCCATCAATAGCACTGGAGGGTCATTGAGTGTGGCACGAGCAAGGGCAACGGTCTGTCTTTGTCCGCGACTGAGCGACATGCCGCCTTCGCCGACCTGTTGGTCTAACCCCTCTGCTTCTAGGTTGGTAAATTGGCTTACCCCAGAAAGTTGTACGGCACGGATTAGCTGATGTTCAGTGACTTGGCGGGTACCAAATAAAATATTGTCGCGAATCGAACCGTGGAACAGGGTGACATCTTGGGGCAAATAACCAAAGTTACGGCGTAAATCACTCGGATGGATTTGTGCCGAGTCTAAACCGTCATAACGCAGGCTTCCTGCTGTCGGTTGAAATAGTCCAACCAATAGCTTAGCAAGGGTACTTTTACCTGAACCATTGCGGCCAATAATCGCAATACGCTCGCCGGGATTAATCGTCAATGACATAGGATGAAGTACAGGTTTTTCTGAACCTGGGTAACCAAAACCGACATGATCAGCATTGATTTTGCCTATCAGCCTTTGTTTGCTAACCAAATGCCCTTTATTTTCAAACTCATCTTCTTGAGTCATAATTTCATTAAGCTGACGCAGTGCGCTGGCAGTGTGATTTGCTCTGGTCATCAGGCCTGCAAGCTGCGCCATAGGTGAAATAGCACGGCTTGATAACATAACGGCTGCAATAATTCCGCCCATCGATATCGCATTATCGGCCACGCGATAAACGCCCAAAATCACCACACAAACAACGGTAAATTGCACTGTGAAGTTAGCCACGTTCGATACTGAGTTAGAGAGTTTTTTTGACCTTAATTGCCAATTGGCACTGTGGCCTATCATCTGTTGCCAGCTTTTTTGTACTATCCCTTCGGCACCATTGGCTTTGATTGACTCTAGTGCCGATAAACTCTCGATTAAATGCCCATGTTTCAAGCTTGAAAATTTATTACCTTCTTCGATAGCGGCTTTGAGTTTAGGTTGGATATAAAGTGTAAAGCCAATAATGATGGCGCCACCGATCACTGGGACAACCGCGAGATCGCCAGCAACGATGTAGATAATAATTAAGAAAAATACCGCAAAGGGCAGATCGACTAAAGTTGTGATCGTCGCCGAGGTTAAAATTTCACGGATGTTATCGAATTCGCCTAATTGTTTTGCCATACCGCCAATACTGGGGGAGCGTTTTTCTAAGGGGATACCAATCGCTTTAGCAAATAGGCGAGAAGAGACGATGATGTCCACTTTTTTACCGGCTACATCAATCAGGTAGCTTCTGAGCTGCCGCATGACAAGATCAAACAGATAAGCAATAGAAGCGCCAATCGCTAACACCCACAGGGATTCAAAGGCAAGATTGGGCACGACTTTGTCATACACGTTCATAATAAATAAAGGTGAAACTAAGGCGAACAAATTCACTAATACAGAAGCGATTAATGCATCGCGATAAATGGGCGCAGAATCTTTTAAGGTTTGGACTAGCCAGTGGGTTTTATTATCGTGTAGATAAACATCAAAGCCCATGTCACCACGGTATTCTTGTTTAACTAAGAATAAATATCCCACATATAAGGCTTCGAGCGACTCAATTGTCAGCGTCTCTTCACCACCCGTCTCAGGTAATTGAATAATCGCTTTATCGGACTCAACATCAAGTTCACGCAATATGCAGGCTTTCTTGTCTTTTAATAACAAAATACAGGGAAGCAATATAGGTGATACTTCGTTTAAGCCTTTTCGAGATAACTTCGCCGCTAGGCCAGCCCTCGACGCGGCCTGAGGTAATAAATCGGGTGTTAATACCGCACCTGACAAAGGTAAACCTGCCGCAAGCGAGTCGCTTGAGCACGGGTTGCCAAAATGCTCAGTGAGTAGCACTAAACAATCCAGCAGCGGATCCACTAAGACTCTTTGCGAGGCCGAAATGGTCCATTGGTCAATTTTTTCAGAAGCTGCAGCTGACACCTAATTACTTATCCTTTGGATTTTTATATGGTTATGGCAAGTATCGGTCATGATGGCCTATATTTCTATAGGCCATCGGATTAGTAATTAAAAAATAGAAATTTATTTCTAATTAGTTTTCAGTATTTGGTTTTAATGGTTCTAATGAGGATGATATATCATTAAATACGACTGGCTGAGTATCGACAATCAATGCACCGTCGGTTAATAGACCGTTGATGATATTACCTTCATTAGTGCTACCATATATGCTTGATAAATCGACACCATCGAGAATAATAACTTGGCTTGTAGTACTAGAACCGGTGCCATCAGTATCGATTGTTATCGTGGTTGAGGTGCCATTAAAGCTAAAGTTGAGATAGCTTTCTAGAGTGTTAGCTGTCTCTCCTTGGAGTAAATCACTAAGGTCCAACTTATCCTTATTCACATTAAAGTCCATGATGTGGTCAGTACCTTGATCGGCATCTGCATAGCGCCACAAGAAGGTATCAGCGCCGCTATCGCCACGTAGAACATCATTACCTAGGCCGCCAATCAAGGTATCATTGCCAGCGCCTCCACGCAGACCATCAATACCGGCGCCACCTATGAGTAAGTCATTACCTGCCCCACCATAGATCATTTGAGTGCCTTCACCACCATAAACAGTATCGTCACCCTCACCGAGATTAACTGTATCTGATTTAGGTTGAACCTCATTTAGCACGTTTTGTTTTAGGTGATCGTCGTTACCCACAATAGTATTACTAGACATGAACCTGCTATTAAGTACATCTTGCTGTGACAGTTGATTGCTCACATTGGGTAAGGCGCTACCAGTTTCCACTATATTATTGGCAGTCGAAATGCCCAGATCCACAAAGTCGTTGCTGGCACCAGCTTTAACATGCAATGCGGTATCCAGAGTAATGGTGTCGTTTATGGTCTGAGGGGCGACTGAACCATGCCCGCCAAGGGAAACGGCGAATAATCCTTTACCTCCTGTCCATTCGTTTAACTGGAACGAATCCACACCCTGACCACCAACATAAACTGTTTCATCTGGCTGCGGTGGTGCAATTGGCTGATCATTAACCGTATTTACACTTATATTAAGTTCTGCAGAGCTTAAATCACCATCACTATCCCTAATGGTATAGCTAAATTTATCCACGGCATTATCAGGTATCAGGCTGCCAACGGTGGTGACCTGATAGGTATATGTTCCGTCATCGTTGAGGGTAAGTGTTCCGTAGGTGCCTTGTATTATAAAGCTGCCGTTGGATTCGGAAGCATTGCTACCATAGTGTGACAATGCGTAGATCTCCATGTTGCCATCGGCACCTTGGATATCATTGTTGAGCACATTGCCGTTAATTTCTGGCAGTTCGAAGCCATCACCAGGGATAAGTTTTACCACTAATGGGAAGCTGGTCGATCTGTTTTCAGCAGTTTGAATGCTGGTCACAACATTGCCGTTATTATCTAAGAAGCCCATAACCTGCAGGGTGTAACGAGCACCATCATAGATAAACACAGAAGATGTATTGGCAACCGTCACTATATCAGGTGGATTATAGCCGCCGCTTCCGGTTTCATTATGATCAAATTCAAGCGTAACTTTGGCGGGGACACCATTAATCATTAAGGTGACTTCAAGTGTTGCCTTAGTTATTGCTGAATTCGCATCGATAGGGTAATTAAGGTGCGTGAAAGTCCCTAAAATAATGTTTTGATTTAAACCAACATCACCCACTTGAATATTGGTATTTTCATCAAAGTTATAGCCAGAGCGAGGCTCTCCCCAACTGACATCACCCCAACGAATCCTGTCATTTGCAGTATCATCATCATTACTGTCGGAGGTTATTACATCGGAGTCGCTTGATTCGGCTGTCCACTTTGTCCATTCAGCTGTTATTCCACGCACTTCAAAGCTATCAATTAGTACATCGACATTATTAGCATCATCGACAGCGATGTGTTGGCTATCAGCAACAGATACTGTTACATCTGCTTTTACTGTCTGGCCGCTAGAGTCGGTTGCGACAACCTTAATGCCACTCACTGATAGCGAATCATAGTCGATATTATGTGGCAGTCTGCCAAGGAGTTCAGCTTCAACAACAACAGAACCTTCTTCACCTGCTTCAATTGCATTCCAGTCCAATGTCAGTTTTAGCAAATCACCTCTGCCAGGCATTGAACCAATTAAAATGCCATCCTCGATTCTCCAGCTCATAGGTTGGCGTATGCCTTCAACATGGATATTACTTAGGTCAGTACTAAAGCTGACATTGTTAATATTTTTGTCACCCGCTTTGAAGACTAAGGTGTCGGAGTCTGTATCCATTACATCGGTTAACGACTTGGTTTCAACTAAGCTCGTAAAGGCGACTGGCGTAATAACGCTGGGGGCACTAGGTGCATTCAGCGTAACGCTAAATGGATTGTTATTGTCAATGTCACCATCACCATCTAGGATATTCACATTGAAATTCAGGACAGTGCCAGTTGGGTCAACTTCCAGAGTCGACGTTGTCAGGCCGTGTAGGTTGAACTCCTCGCCATTAGGGGCGGTTGTTAAATCAATGCGTGATATAGACTCCCAACCTTGAGCTTCGATCAGTGCTGGCAGGGTGGCACTAGTGCCCACTAATGTAATGGTATCAGGGTCTCCATTAGCATTAACCCCATGAAGTATCATGGTCACTTCGCCCGTATAGGTGGTGCCACTGTTATAGGTGAAAACCAGCGTTTCAACAGCGGATATGGAAGTGCTAAAGGTTAATGTCAGTAACTCACCATTACCTATATCTTTCCCTGAACCCACACCGTAACCATTTGTCGATGAGTTGACTGTATCAGCTACACCGTTTGTTGTGGCGGTTAGGGTAAATGCTGTAGATGCAGGTGCTGTTTTGGTTATTGCACCGCTCTCATTGACATATAGGATGTAGTTATTACCACCAATATTGATGGTGAAATTAACCCCCATTTCAGTTTCTGTTGTAATGGGCGAATTAATCACTAATTCATAAGTCCCATTATTAGGATTGAGCACCAAAGTAAACATTAACTCTTGGGTGTTTGATACACCTTCACCCGCCCAACCTGTTGGGGGATTGCCGCTATCGGTGTAGGCGTACAAGGTATTGGGATTGCTTTCTGAAACATAATAAAAAATAGTTTCGCTATCACCAGTGGTTTGATTTGAAGCGGTAAACCATGTGGCGGGATCATTGGCATCCCAATCTGCAATGTTGACACTGAGGTCGGCTGTATAGCTGGTATCAGCCCCTTTGACGGGATCTGTAAAGTAACCAGTAATTACTTCACCACTAATATTGTCACCTTCAGAATCGGTAATGTCTGCAACAACAGTGTCATCGACAATGTGAATATCAAGTGTGGCCCTGTCCTCATCATTATCAACATCTTCAATTATTACCTCGAAGCTATCGGTGAATCCACTATCAGTTGCTCCTGCGTCATTATTATCTACTGTTTGATTTAGTGTATAGGCATAGCTGATAGTGCCTCCAGTCGCGTCTCCACTGAAACCAGTTAATAGCAGCGTACCGTAGCCGGTATTGATAGTGACAGGCGTTGCAATGCTTAACGCTTGAAGGTCTGTTAATTCGAGTACAACACCACCTATAGTCACCATTAATAGGCCATCGTTACTGGTAAAGCTGAAATTGCCCGATTGTGTCAGCGCACTATTATTGGGGGATGTACCAGCAGCCAGGTTGGCCTCGTTAATTGTTTTCTCTGTTCCATCAAGCCCGATAATTTTTACTTCGTCGTTTACAGCATTGACCCCGATAGTGACGGTGGCAGTGTTGGACGTCGAATTACCATCGGTGATGGTGTAAGTGAAGCTATCACCGGTAGTGCTGTTTTGATTAGCGAGATAGTCCGTGGTGCCATCGGCCTTAATGAACAAGGTGCCGTTGGTCAGGGTGACCTGCATCCAGCCATCGCTACCTAGGTGGTCAGGGTCGGTACCGTTGGCACTGAAGGTGACGCCGTTGATGGTGGCGACGGTCAGCGCAGTGCTGTCGACATCACTGTCGACACCGTGGGTGGTGTCATTGTCAGTGATGATGTTGCCAGTCAGCAGAGTATCTTCAATGGCGGTGTAGCTGTTGTCTTGTGCTACGGGCGCATCGTTAACCGCGTCGACCCCGATAGTGACGGTGGCAGTGTTGGACGTCGAATTACCATCGGTGATGGTGTACGTAAAGCTATCACCGGTAGTGCTGTTTTGATTAGCGAGATAGTCCGTGGTGCCATCGGCCTTAATGAACAAGGTGCCGTTGGTCAGGGTGACCTGCATCCAGCCATCGCTACCT
>NZ_JAJAEF010000035.1:0-32194 GCF_020447145.1 Shewanella sp. SR1
CGCCTAATTTAAAAGCTAAGGTGTAATCGCGTTGAGTACGCTTACGGCTTGAGTTACTTGATGTTGTCATAAAGAAGTCCTCTTTATGTCAACGTATTTCAGGACGGGACAATAGGCATTAAAAAAGGAGGCTAATTAGCCTCCTTTTTGTTGGTTTAAATCTTACGGAGTGGATTACGCTGCGCGTTCCTGTGAAGTGGTAGAAACCACTTCTGGACGCAGTTCAGCTGGGTCAAAGTCATCAACGTTGATTGACTTCATACGACCGATTTCCGCTCTTTCTAGCAAGTTAACTTCATCGTCGCTCAGCACGCCTAGTGCTTTACCTTCAGCGGCAACTTTATCTAACCACATGAAGGGTAGACGTTTACCGCTCGCTTTACAGACTTTGTCATGCAGAGGCTCAGACGCGATGATGTCGAGCAGCGTTTGTTCTTGGATACCCACAGCATTATGCTCAGAGTTGGTCCAGAACTGGCCTTTACCTAAACGGTCACGGCTTTCACACGGTGTTTGCATGATCTTAGCGACTTTATGATCTAACACATCGCTTGGGCGTTTCAGTGGACGACCGAATGGGAACATCACCACGCGTAATGCGCCGCCAAGACCCATAGGGAAGTTATCCAGCAAATCGTCTAAAGAGGCTTGTAACTTGTACAGCGCATCTTCAACCGCCCATTGCACTAATGGTAAGTCGTCGGTTTGACGGCCTTCATCTTCATAGCGTTTCAGCGTGGCAGATGCCAGATACAGTTGGCTCAGTAGATCACCTAAACGGGCAGAGATACGCTCTTTACGTTTAAGGTTGCCGCCCAAGGTTGCCATGGCTAAGTCAGAGAGCAGGGCAAGGTTGGCACTGAAACGGTTCATCTGTTGATAATAACGCTTGGTTTTATCTGAATAAGGCGCGTTAGAGAAACGGCTTGATGTCAGGCCTAACCAGAAGCTACGGATGAAGTTACTGGTCGCGAAACCAATGTGACCAAAGATGGCCGCATCGAAGTTAGCTAAACCTTGACCCGATTCGGTATCAAACGCTGATTCCATTTCTGCAAGCACGTACGGATGGCAGCGAATTGCGCCTTGGCCGTAGATGATCATAGAACGGGTCAGAATGTTTGCGCCTTCAACGGTAATCGCGATAGGCGCAGCTTGGTAGCCACGGCCTAAATAGTTATTCGGACCAAGACACACGCCTTTACCGCCGTGAATATCCATGGCATCGATAACGCATTTCTGCATTCTGTCTGTCAGGTGATATTTCACAATCGCAGAGATAACCGATGGCTTTTCACCTAAGTCAATACCTGTAGTGGTCAACGTGGTTACCGCATCCATCAGATAAGCGTTACCGCCGATGCGTGCCATTGGCTCTTCGATACCTTCAAGCTTGCCGATAGGCAACTTGAACTGACGACGGATGCGAGCATAAGCACCTGTTGCCAGTGCCGCGGTTTTCACGCCGCCAGCTGAGTTTGATGGCAGTGTGATACCACGACCCACTGATAAACATTCCACTAGCATGCGCCAGCCTTGACCTGCCATTTTCGGGCCGCCAATGATGAAGCTTAATGGCACGAATACTTCGTTGCCGTGAGTTGGACCGTTTTGGAACATACAGTTGAGCGGGAAGTGACGACGACCGGTTTCAACTCCTTCCATATCGGTAGGGATCAAAGCACAGGTAATGCCGAGTTCTTCTTTATCGCCAAGTAGATGCTCTGGATCGCGTAGTTTGAAGGCTAAGCCTAATACTGTCGCGACAGGGGCTAAAGTGATGTAACGCTTGTTCCAGGTCAGTTTCATACCCAGAACTTCTTCACCTTCCCATTGGCCTTTAGACACGATACCAAAGTCAGGAATAGAGCCTGCGTCGCTACCGGCTTCTGGGCTGGTCAGTGCGAAACAAGGTACTTCTAACCCTTTGGCTAAACGCGGTAAATAATGGTTTTGTTGCTCTGGCGTACCGTAATGTTGCAGCAGCTCTCCAGGGCCTAAAGAGTTAGGTACACCAACAGTTGATGCCAACTCACTGCTCAAACCTGCGAGTTTTTGTAACACGCGCGATTGGGCATAAGCTGAATATTCTAAACCGCCGTATTTTTTCTTAATGATCATGGCGAAGAAGCCATTATCTTTCAGATATTGCCATACGTCGGCAGGCAGATCGGCAAGTTGATGTGACACTTGGTGTTGATTCACCATGCGGCACACTTCTTCAACAGGGCCATCCAGGAAGGCCTGTTCGTCTGCACTTAAACGCGCAACTGGGTAGTTATGTAGTTTTTTCCAGTTAGGGTTACCCGCAAACAGATCGGCTTCCCACCAAGTGGTGCCTGCTTCAATCGCTTCTTTCTCTGTTGAAGACATTTCCGGCATGATGCCGCGATATACCTTCATCAGTGGACGACTGATCACATTTTGTCTAAATGCACTGATATTTAACGGCAAGGCTACCACAAGGAAAACGATCCAAGAGATAGGGCCGACAACATCGAGTGTCCATCCTGCTGTCATCACAACAGCGGCTGCAATAGTGGCAGTGAGCAAAGATACCCGAAGGTAAGCTAGGGCTCCTAGCACTAAGATCATGGCGATGATCCAAAGTAGGGTAGTCACTGTAATTCTCCTTAAATATGACCGAGTGCCAACCACAGGTCATTGAGTGTTTTGTTGATTGCGATCACAATTATAGTTTGTGGTCAGACCTGTGTCGCATAAAAGTTAAACCTAAGACAATTTTAATACAAGTATTTTTCAAACAATTGTTTAAATTATTTGTCAGCTTTGATCATTCCACAAATGTCATCAACTAGTTACAATGCCAACAAGTGGATTTTTGATTGATGATGGGCGAGAAATATGTGCGAGTTACTGGCGATGAGCGCCAATGTGCCAACCGATATTGTGTTTAGTTTTACGGGATTAGCACAACGTGGAGGCGTAACAGGTCCTCACGTGGACGGCTGGGGTATTACGTTTTACGAGGGCAAAGGCAGCCGTACTTTTAAAGATGCTTGCCCGAGTAGCGAATCGCATATTGCAAAATTGATCAAATCCTACCCGATTAAAAGTGAAGTGGTGATAAGCCATATTCGCCAAGCGAATCGCGGTTGTGTGTCTTTAGAGAATACTCATCCTTTTACCCGCGAATTATGGGGACGTTATTGGACCTATGCCCACAATGGCCAATTGACGGACTATCTGCCTAAGTTCAACGTCTCGCGCTATCAACCCGTGGGCGATACTGACAGCGAACTCGCTTTCTGCTGGATTTTGGAACAAGTTGCCCAGAAGTTTGGCGGCACTAAACCTGAAGATATGTTGGCTGTGTTCCATTATGTCGCAACGTTGGCCGAGCAAATCCGTGCCTTAGGTGTGTTCAACATGATATTGAGCGATGGCGAGCATTTGATGAGCTATTGCAGTAACAATTTATGTTACATCACTCGCCGCGCGCCTTTTGGCAAAGCGAAACTTATCGATACCGATGTGGTGATTGATTTTGATAAGGAAACCACGGCCCACGATGTCGTGACTGTGATTGCGACTCGTCCATTGACTGAGAACGAACAGTGGCATGTCATGCAGCCCGGCAACTGGAAGTTGTTTAGATTAGGCGAGCTGTTAATCGATCTTTGATGTTATCCAATAGTGCTAACACCAGCGCTAAAAAATGGGTGCGAGCAGATTTGCGGCTGATTTTGCTTTGTTCAGGTCACTTTTCAAAAAGATTGAGTCAGTATCTAACGCATCTTTTAGCAATCAAGGATTAGTGATAGGCCATTAGCAACGAACTTGTTGCAATGAACTGTTCGCTATGAACTATTAGCTATGAGCGTTAACCGAACTTAGAGGCTGGCCCTAGGTTCGGTTAAATATTAGCTCGGTTAGATATTCATTCGGTTTGGTTTTATCGGTGTGAGTTCAGCTAAGGCTGAGTATCATTGAGCTAAGTTGATTTCCTTAACTTAACTCAATGCTTTGCCAGTTAACCTTCCGTCGTACCGAGCAGTTTTGGTACTTGCGGTTGCTCAGCAATATCTGCCGGCTTGCTTTCTTGGCTCACAACTTCATCGAAGTGATACTTTAGCAACTTAATATCCAGCTGCTTACTGCCTTTTTCAAAATGTGTTAACCGCACGGGCAGGTAGGCTAAGTCTGGCGCCATCCAGAAGAAGGTTTGGCGTTTTTTATTGTCACGCACCACTTCAATTTTGACTGTGTCGTAACTACCACTGTCGATGTTCATCCGTTCTCTGCCAATCACATGGAACTTGTATTCATCCAGTTCGTTATCTTTGACCATCTTGTAGTCAAGCGCTTCTTTGCCCGCGGCCATATCGAGCCTGAATTGCAATTGCACCATTAATGGATCGAAAATCTCGCCTTCATAGGGGAATTTACCTTTCTCGTCTTTATAACGGGTATGAATAAAGCCCTGCGCTTTGGCGAACGCGGTTTGCTCTGTGTAATTCGGGCCGACACCTTGGCGCTGCTGTAAGTAACGCAAAGGGCTGAGTTGACTATTTTCTTGAGTAAATTCACTCAAGATGTGGCGCACATCGGTTAACAATAACAGGCTAAGGTCGCTGTCAAAACGATACTTATAAACCCCATCTTCTGGATTGGGCAGCGTGTATTTGGCTTTACCGAGTTCGATATCCCCATAGTTGACTTGGTATTCAGCCGTCTGCGGTGTGAGCGGCGTCGGCGCGGCTATGGCAAACATACTTTGGGTGAGGGCAGTTAAGCTCACTAAAAATGTCGGAATGGTACGCAAAGAATGCTCCTTGGGTCGCAGGTTTTCACCTTGTATCACTACAAAACGCTCAGTAGTGGTTGATAAAAAAGTGTCGAGTAGCATGCTTACTTACACAGTTCAGGGTAAATCAGTTCAGCGTAAATCAAAAATCGGAATCGACGGTTAGCAGGTTATAGCCGAGGCCGACACTTCTGTAAATAGCCATGTAAACAGTTTATGGATCAGTATATTAAACTAAAATGGCATTGCCATGACTAAAGTGACCAGATCGGGACGCCACTGGTACTCAGACAAACTAACTTTGCCGCAGTTCACTGTTATCCCTTCGATTCTTAATAATTCCATCTGTTCCTGAAAGGAGACTGAATTTTTCTCGAAGGAGATTTTACCCTGACTATTGAGTACTCTGTGCCAAGGCAGAGACAAATGCTCGGGTGCGGATTTGAGTGCCTTGGACACATAACGTGCTCGCCCCGGTAATCCCGCATAATCGGCAATTTTGCCATAACTGCTGATTTTTCCCTGCGGGATCATCGCGACGATATGCCAGATTTTCGCCATGGGAGACAAGTCAACCGCTTGCGGCTGGTGACTCGCTAAATCCTGTTCATCTTGTTTATCTTTTTCAAGATAGCGATACAGCGGCGATTTGTCTTTTGGAAACGATGCCATCGAATAGTTGGCCCTCAGCTAAATGTGTGTTCATGCTCAGAGAATCACGCTTAAAAGGTACACTGTAAAAATCTTACGCGACGAGGTTGGGTTAGTGTAACGGCAAAGTCTGGTTTAGCGGAAGAAGTGAGGGCATTAAGCACTCAATGGATTATGCATTACTCGATATTTTTTATCGACTATCTCGATTGCTAACAAAATATTTAAACTGTTTTTAGCTTTAATATTGTGTAAATGGTCAAATAGTCCATAATAGCGCCAATTTTTTTGACTCGATGAGAGAAGATAACTGGCATGGCTGTACTCGATATTCTAACAATTCCCGATGAGCGCCTTAAACGTAAAGCGCAACCTGTAAAAGATATTGAAGCTGTTCAGGGATTTATCGATGATTTAATCGAAACCATGTATCACACGGACGATGGTATCGGTTTAGCGGCAACGCAAGTCGGCAGTACGGATGCGATTATCGTGATCGATTTATCTGACGGTCGCGACCAACCTCAAGTGCTGATCAATCCTGAAATCGTCGAAAAGTCTGGCGAGTTTGTGGGTGAAGAAGGGTGTCTGTCGATCCCCGGTTATCGCGCTAAAGTGTCACGTTTTGAGAAGGTCAAAGTGACCGCCTTAGACAGAACGGGCAAGGCTATCGAAATCGAAACCGATGAGTTTTTAGCCATAGTATTGCAGCATGAAATCGACCATTTACATGGCAAAGTGTTTATCGAACATTTATCCATGTTAAAACAACAAATTGCGCTTAAAAAAGTGCGTAAATACGCTTAAGCCTATTCATAAACGCGTGCACAAAAAAGTGTATGAGCGTGTGTGACACTACCTGACTAGCCGCATTTTATGATGCGGCTTTTTTGTATCTAAAATTGGTATGTAAAACCTGAGTTTGAATGTCTTTGACTTGATATGTGAACATAACAACTTGTTTTAACTGTAATGAGTGGATAAGGTAGCCAGCAATATCCGCTAGCAATAAATTCAGTAGCATCATTAGCGGCAGTGTATGGATACGGTAGGGAAACAGATGAAACTCAAGATCATAACCAGCGGCATAATCTCACTCGCAATGCTTTCACTCAGTGGCTGCAGCGCGTTTTTTAACGGTAATACCACAGATAAAAAGGCGGTATCGAGTAGCTTAGTCGAATACTTATATCCAGATGAGAAGAGCCGCCAAGCCCAGCAGCCATCCTTACCTGTACTGCGTTTGCCAATTACCGTCGGCATTGCTTTTTTACCTTCATCCCATTGGCAAGCTGATGCCATAGACAGTCGCACCCAAGTCGCTTTGCTCAACAAGGTGAAACAATCCTTTATTAAATACGATTATATCGATCGTATTGAAATCATTCCGAGCACCTATCTTAAAAATGGTAAAGGTTTTAATACCTTGCAGCAAGTTGCCCGCCTGCATGACGTCGATGTGATGGCGCTGGTATCTTACGATCAACTGATGCAAAGCCACGAGAACAAATCCGCCATCCTTTATTGGACTATCGTTGGCATGTATTTAATCCCTGGCAATGAGAATGCAATCCAAACCTTTGTTGATACCGCAGTGTTCGATATGCGCAGCCAAAAGATGTTATTTAGGGCACCGGGCATAAATCAGTTAACTGAAAGTTCAACCGCTGTTGGCGTGACAACAACTTTAAGGGAGAAATCCTATGAGGGTTTTGATCTTGCGGTGAACGATATGATAGTAAATTTAGATGATGAACTCGCCCGCTTTAAAACTCGGGTTAAAGAAGAGCAGGTTGCCACTATTGAACATAAACAAGGTTACAGCGGCGGTGGCAGCTTATCGCTATTGATACTTTCACTCCTGGGGATTTTTACGCTGCGCCGTTTAACGATTTGCCGTGAATAAAAAAATTAAGCGCCAATTAAGATCGTTAAGGATGAGCAAATTGAGGTTTGCTTTGAATCAAGACGTGAGCAAAAAGTATATAAAGTTGAGCACAGGCTCTGGTTATCAACTTACTTGTAGTTAACGTTTTGATTTTATTTTTAAAGTGGTTTACAGAGGCTGCGGTATTGCGTCGGACACCACTTACGCGTGCGCGATACATTAGGCGTTTAACAAGGAGAAAAATTAAATGGATTTAAATTCACTATTACTGTTTGCAGTTGCTTGCCTTGCTATCAATCTTATCCCTGGACCCGATGTTATCTACATTGTATCTAACACAATGAAAGGGAAAATGATCAGTGGGCTTAAAGCTGCGATGGGTTTAGGTGTGGGTTATTTTGTTCACACGCTTGCTGCTAGCTTGGGATTATCTGCCATCATTCTCAGCTCAGCGTTGGCTTTTAGTATTGTGAAGTGGTTGGGCGCCGCGTATCTAGTGTATTTAGGCATTCAAGCGTTAATATCAATGTGGCGTGGCAACAATAAAATTGTGGTCGATGACAATAGCAAACCAAACGGCAACGTATTTTTCCAAGGCATTGTCGTTAGTGTACTTAACCCTAAAGTCGCTTTATTTTTCCTCTCTTTTTTGCCGCAGTTTATTGACCCGTTAGCAGGTTCAACGTCAATTCAGCTGTTAACCCTTGGTCTTATTTTCAGTTTGTTAGCGACCCTGTGTAACGTCCTCTATGCGTCGGCAGGAAGTTGGGTATTTAGTCGGCCCAATTCCCAGCGTTATTCCAGAGCCTTAGAGGGGATATCAGGGGTGTTGCTTATTGGCTTGGCCAGTAAAGTCATGACCAGTGATAGATAGTGGAATCAGGTTAGGCCGCTAAGAGCTGGGACAGGGCTCAAATAAGCGGATCTGAGTTGATGAAAGACCCCGAAAGCAAGTTCCAGTGATGATAGAACGCAAACCGAAAGTGGATGTTGTTTGCGTTTTATCATCACTGGCCAGATTTAGGGTTACAGCTTGAGACTATTGAGCCGCGTTTCGTGCTTCAGTAAGCCAACCGTTCCATTTATCTTGGTTCTTGGCAATCCATCCATCAACGTGGTGTTGAATATCTTGCTTACTCTTTTCACCGTCGTTCATACGCGTGTTCTGCTCGTTGATATCGGCGAGCGGTAGTGTGAATACCTCAAAAAACTTCCTCGCGGCGGGATTTTGTTTAGCGAATTTTTTGTTGGCAACGATCTGGATGTCAGAAGCGACAAACCCCAGTTTTATCGGATCGGAAACCGCGCCTTCGAGTCCCTTTACCGTCATCCGATCAACGGCAGCACTCTGGGCTTTTGTTGGTTTGATTTCAGGCACGTTTATCCACACAACGTCCTTGCCTGGCTTCATTTTAAAAATGGTCCAGTTGGGCGCCCAAGTATAGAAAAATATCGGGCCACCATTTTTATAACCCGCCATAGCGGATGCCATCCCGGCAGCATAGGCCGCTTTCACTGGATTAATCGAATCTTTCAGACCGTAAACATCCATATGGTGAGTGATGATTTTTTCGCATCCCCAACCAGGAGGACATGCAGTCAAATCCGCTTTACCATCTCCATTAGTATCAAATGCTTGTTTGACTTCAGGGCGTTTAAAATCTGCAAGAGAGGTTATATTGTATTTATCGGCTTCTTTTTTAGAGATTAAATATCCGCCTAATCCACCTGCTTTAATAACATAACCAATCTTTTCAGCTTTCTCGTCGAAATTACTCGGTAGCTGATCGTTATGCATTGGAAACCAACCATTGGCCCAATAGTCAATGTCACCGAGTGTGACGGTTTTATAAAAGATGGGATTGACCAATGTCTTAGGCTTTTCGACATCATACCCAAGCGTTTCAAGACCGCGTCGAACAAGTGCTTCCTGAAAAAAACCTGTGTCCCATGTCGCCCGAGCGGGTTTAACGGTTATGCCTTCCCCTGGCTTGAGAGTATCTGCAAGCGCTGCGGATCCCGTCACTGTCATTGCAGCTAACGCTGCACCCAGTATTACTTTTTTAAGTCTCATTTTACGTCCTTATTTTTTTTGGTCGCCATTGATTGGGTGATCCTATCGAGAATGATGGCTAATAAAACAATCGCTAGACCGCCCACCGTGGCCAAACCAATATCAAGTGTATTTAAGCCCAGAACGACAGGTGCCCCGAGGCCACCCGCGCCGATCATTGCAGCGATGACCACCATGGAGAGCGACATCATGATGGTCTGATTCAGGCCCGCCATGATGGTCGGTAAAGCAAGGGGGATCTGAACTTTAAGTAAAACCTGCGAGCTTGTTGCCCCAAAGGCGAGCGCAGCCTCGACTAACTCTGGGTGTACCTGCCTGATCCCGAGACTGGTTAATCTCACCAAGGGTGGCAGGGCAAAAATGATGGTTGCCAGCACACCGGCGGTATTGCCAATAGAAAAAAGCATCACAATTGGGACCAAATAGACAAAGGCTGGCGTCGTCTGCATCGCGTCCAAAATGGGTCGTAGAACGTTGTTAACACGATCACTGCGTCCAGCCCATATCCCAAATGGCACACCAACAAGGGTGCAGAACACCACGGATGAAAAGACCATGGCGAGGGTTATCATGGTTTCTGACCAGAAACCGAGCAGACCGATGAGCACCAATGATAACAGCGTAAAGATGGCCAGTTTTAAACCTGACACTCGCCAAGCAATGGCGCCAAACAGGGCAATAACAAGCAGAGGGGAGGTTGCCAGTAGACCGTCTGACACACCAGACAGAATAAAGTCGACGGGCCATTTGATCAGTTGGAAAAACCATCGATAGCCTTCAACCAACCAGTTAACTATATTGGTGATCCACACATCTAAAGGAATCACTCTTTCATCAAAACTGAACATGATATAAAACTCCTGAAGTGAGTATTCTAAGATGCTGACTGCTCAAAATAGGTCCCCTTTTCCGCACGGTTTAAGGTACGAAGAAACAGATTTTTAGAAACAACGCCGCGATATCTACTTTCTGAGTTTACAACTGGAATAGGCCAAGCATGGGAGGCGACCAAGGGTAAGATATCCTGAAGACTATCTGTTTCTTGAACTGATTTAGCGTCTGTCAGAAAAGCATGCTCAAGTTTGCTGGCACCATTTCCTTGGTCAACAGCGTCGTGCAGGGAGTCTGAAGAGACCACACCTAAAAAGCGGTGTTCTGAGTCAAGTACATAGGCAAATTCGCGATCTTTAATGCTTAACATTTCTAGGGTGGCGCGTGGGCTACCGGCTTTAGTATGCCAAACGACCGTTGGCTGACTGTCGCGGGCAATATCCCCAGCGGAGATAACACCGGTTGGATCCACACCACGGAAAAATGCGCGTACATAATCATCTGCGGGATTTTGCAGGATTTCTTCCGGCGTCCCCACCTGAATTACTCTGCCGCCCTGCATAATGGCAATTCGGTCGCCAATACGTAATGCTTCGTCTAAATCATGGGAGATAAAAATGATGGTGCGTTCATGACGATCTTGCAGTTTCAGCAGTTCATCTTGCATCTCTGTCTTGATAAGCGGATCAAGCGCCGAAAATGCCTCATCCATGAGCAAGATATCAGGATCAACCGCTAAGCCTCGCGCTAATCCAACTCGCTGCTGCATACCGCCACTTAACTCATTGGGATAGGCCTTCTCCAAACCTTCGAGTCCAACTTGTTTTAAAGCATCTAGGGCTCGTTCTTCACGCTGTTTTTTATCCATGCCATCGAGTTCGAGGCCAAATGCGGCATTCTCTAACACTGTTTGATGGGGCATAAGCGCGAAGGATTGAAACACCATACTGGTTTTACTTCTGCGAAACCTGACCAGTTCATCCTTATTCATGTTGAGGATATTTTGGCCATCGACTAATACCTCTCCCGACGTGGGTTCAATGAGCCTGTTTAACATTCTTACTAAGGTTGATTTTCCTGAGCCGGATAGCCCCATAACGACAAAAATCTCACCTTTATTTACGGTAAAGCTGGCACCTTGTACGGCAACTGTCAGCCCTGTCTGTTCGTAAATTTCCTCTTTGCTTTTCCCTTGCTCCAGTAACTTCACCCCCTTGCGAGGCTCAGCACCAAAAACCTTATACAGGTTTTTTATCACTATTTTTTCCATAACATTTTCCATGACGCTCTTTTACGCCGTTCTGCTTTTTTGCACTAACGCTACATAAAAAACACATGAATAAATTCTGCTCGATTAAACATTGAATGATGAACTCACAGAGTTCATAAAAAATGCACAGCACGAGTAGTCTCTTTCTACACTAGTGTCTTACAGGCCTATCTGTCAACGAATCCACGCAATTAAGTAGAATGTAAATTATTGAAAATAAAAATATTTATTTATTTTCTTCGTGCGTTAACATTTTTTTAATGACTCAGTTGGCGGCTAAAACCTTGAAAGGCTGAACGATTCCAACAACGAAAAAAAACGTAGAAAACTGAAAGTCATCCAAGAAAAAGAAAAAGCGGGTGCAAACACAAAAACAGCGACAATTGCTCAGTAATCTGTGTTAGGAAGCCATGTAAGGCGTGTGGTGGACTGCGCCAACAACCGTGGAAAAATTCACTATGACACTCATTCACTATAACAATAGAGGTCGAGTGATCGAGTGATCGAGTGATTGGGACATACTTATAGGTGTCTGAACATGAATGTCATGACAAGCCTGCGTAGTTAGATTTATCGCTGAGATCTCGTGTGAACATTTAAACAGGAACGACATTTATCTAGTGGTTGTCAGTACCTAAAAGCGGACTGACGTTAAACGACTACGTCTATTCGCCTTGTTTGAACCTAAACTAGAAGTGCGTTATGTCATTGTTAATATTGATCTCAACATTGACCTCAGAAAAAATCTCAAAAAAGACCTCAAAAAATTTTCCACAGCGATGAACTCCATAGCTATGAACTCCACAGTTTTAGACATTACCGATTGTCTTTCTCTATGGCGAATGACTTGAGGTCTGGTGTCAGTGTGATTCTGGTCTCAGTGTGATAGGGTGGATTTAGCTGCGAACTCGACGCATAGGTATTTGGCAGCGCATCAATTGCATTAATATCTGCATAAATATCACTCTCATGTTCTATAGCGCACCGACAGCAATACTGCTTTTTGCATACGATGATTCGTATATCGCATCCTCTGTTAAAAAATCAAGCATGTGAAGGAGACAGTACTTATGTTACGCACCGTTAAACATATGGAAGACTACGTAATCAGTGCTACAGATGGCAATATTGGGCATGTCAAAGATGTCTATTTTGATGACGAAACTTGGTGTGTTCGCTATCTCGTTGTTGATACAGGCACTTGGCTTTCCAGTCGAAAAGTATTGATTTCGCCCATCTCGATAGGCCAAGCAAACTGGGCGGACAAGCAATTACCCGTCTCGATCACAAAAGCGCAAGTCGAGAACAGCCCCGACATTAACACTCAAATTCCCGTCTCTCGCCAGCAAGAAATCCGCTTACTTAAGTACTACGGCTATCCATATTATTGGGGCGGTTATGGGATATGGGGCGACAGTGTGTACCCGAATTTGATGTTAACGGGATACGTCGACTTGGTTTCGCGGCCCAATGACGAAGATCCACAAGCGGTTAAGGCGGTTAAAGCCGAGCAGCACCAAGATGACGATACACATCTGCGTAGCTGTCAGGCGGTAATCGACTACCGCATTCATGCTAGCGACGGTGACATTGGCCATATAGAGGACTTGCTTATCGATGAAGAGACGTGGGCCATTCGATACCTGATAGTGAATACCAGTAACTGGTGGCTAGGTCATCAAGTGCTCATTCCTGCAGATTGGATTGAAGATGTGAGTTGGCCGGATGCCAAAGCGTCAGTCAACCTGACACGACAGGCAGTGAAAGACGCTCCGCCATATAACCCATTGATGGCAGTGGATCGTAAGACTGAAATATCTATCTACAACCATTATGGTCGTCCCGGTTATTGGCTGGATGAAGAGCAACATGAAACCGCAAAATCACACCCAGCACCGCGTAAGAGCGAGTGGTGACAATATTAAGAGGTGATCGATGGTAGCCGAATCTATGTCTACATCTACAAAATCAGCCACAGAATCGAAAAGTGTCGCAATTTTTGGTGGTGGTATTGCTGGACTAACGGCAGCCCATGAATTTGCAAAACTTGGCTATCAAGTCAAGATATTCGAGGCGAATGCGGATGCGGGCGGTTTTTTTAGAAGTGCCAGAAGGAAAGAGGATCAGGGCATGCCTTCTGAATACTCTTGGCATGGAATGGGCCCTTGGTATAACAATTTTTTCGAACTCATCAAGGAAATCCCCTTTGATGAGCACTCCAGCCTCTATGACAATATTCTTTCACGGCCTGTGGTATTCGGCTTAGCGCCTAACTCAGGTTCGGCTCATTTTGGTGACTCTCACTCCGGCAATGTCGATGTGGAAAACCTGTTTAGTATGACGACCAAAGAAAAATGGCTTTGGTGTTGGCTAATGGGAAAAGCATGGTGTTCAAATACCCGAAGTAGCCAAAAGTACAGCAACATCAATGCGAAAGAAGCTTGGCGACCTTATTTAGCCGCTTCGACACTGAGCACCTGGAGTTCCACTTTTGGCCCTTGGGTAGGTTCCGACTGGTGTCATGTTTCTTTCCATCATGTGGCGCATTTTTTCCGTAAGCAATTAGTCACTAAGTATTCGTATCATCATCAAGCAGACAGTGAAGGCGGGCCGTGGGAACACAAGGCTCGTATGGGATGGTTGCTGCTTAACGGACCCAGCAGTGAAGTTTGGTTTGATAAATGGGTCGATGATCTGAAGAAAAAGCAGGTCGAGTTTCATTGGCAGACCCCACTTCATCGTTTGTGTTTTGAAAATAACATTATCACAGCGGCAGAGCTCGCCAATGGCGAAACCGTTCAGGCCGATATCTATGTCCTCGCACTCAATCCCTTTTCTGCGGCTGATATTCTAGACAGAACCCCGCTGCTTCAAAATAAACCGCAACTCAATCTTTTTAAACCCTTGGTACAACAGGGGTCGCATACCCAAGTGTCCTTCAGAATTGGCTTCAAAGAAAAAATGTCTTGGCCACGAAAACGATGCGCGCTGGTTATTTCAGACTCCGCCTTTAACCTGACACTGTTTGCTCAGGAACAAGCGTGTGGAGAGTCGAGTCCTCTGGGGGACGATATTCAATCACTGTGGACTGTCACCGGGTGTGTTTCAAAAGTCCCAGGCCCAGTCCATGGCCTTTGTTTGGAACAATGCACTGAGGAACAATTTCTGGATGAAGTGTTATTTCAATTAAAACAGAGTCATGCCCTCGATGAATTGGTCAAAAAGGCTAACGGCGGTAAAAGCTGGCAAGATTTCTCTATTGTAAATATCACAGTTTGGCATGAATGGGCGTTTTCTCCTGAAGGCATAACATCGGCGCAGCCCAAATGGGTGAACTCGACCCACACCCAACAATATCTACCACAGCAAAAGACGACCATACCCAACCTAGTTCTTGCAGGCGCTCACACCCAAACGACGGCGGATGTGTGGAGCATTGAGGCGGCGGTCGAGAGTGGCAAGCTGGCGGTAAAGGTTTTTGAGCCGCAACTTAAGGTCATTCCACAGTCGAACTTTCTGGTGTTGACCATCCTTGGGAAAATTGATGATGTGCTTTATTACTGCAAACTTCCTAACGTGTTGGATGTTGGTTTGGCAGTCATTGTTATTTTGTCGGTGAGCGCCATTGCCTTTGGGATTGCCGGATAAAGAGTGGCTGATATAAAACGCAAATAACGCAGGGCGTCTGCATGACTATAAGGATAATGCTGGCGGATAAGGTCGAAGTGAATTGCTCAACAGCGACTCCTGAGGTGGATTGCGACCATGGGCATCCTCTTTTATCTGGCAGGTTTTGTCTCGGGCAAGATAAACCGCACTTTGTAGGTGCAGGCTAGCTTGGTCATTAATATAGAAATTTTTTATCTAAACGTTGGAGCCAATTATGTCAAAAAACGTATCGGATCATTTAGTCGAAATGCTAGTAGACGCGGGTGTTAAGCGAGTTTATGCCGTGACTGGCGATAGTCTTAATCCGGTCAATGATGCTGTACGAAGGGATGGCAGATTGCAATGGATCCATGTCAGACATGAGGAAGCTGGCGCTTATGCGGCATCTATGGAAGCTGAGCTAAATGGTATAGGTTGTTGCATGGGTAGCAGTGGTCCTGGGCATGTTCATTTAGTCAATGGACTCTATGATGCCAATAGAGCTGAAAACCCCGTTATTGCGATTGCGTCAACTATTCATACTGAAAAAATGGGCTTGGACAACTTTCAAGAGACAAGACCCGAAGCGTTATTTCAAGATTGCTCAAAATATGTGTTTCTCGCCAATACCCCTAAACAAGCTGTCAATGGTTTACAAACGGCGATTCAGCATGCCATCAGCAAGAAAGGGGTCGCTGTGCTCGGGCTTCCCGGTGATGTGGCTTCAGCAAGTCTGGAATCTGTGCATACGGCGAATAAAAATTTCTATACCCAACCAAGAATAACCCCAAGCCATAAACAGCTTGAAGAATTGGCAAGCGTCATTAATGAACATGACAAAGTGAAGCTGTTTTGCGGCCATGGCTGTCGCTATGCCGTTGAAGAAGTGATGGCATTGGCCGAAAGGCTTAACGCCCCGTTGGGATATAGCTTTCGAGGAAAAATATTTTTTGAGCGTAAAGAAAATCCATATGCCGTTGGATTAAATGGGCTGTTAGGCAATAAATCCGGTTTTGAAGCCATGCATCAAGCCGATGTCCTGTTGATGCTGGGCACGGATTTTCCTTATAGTGAGTTCCTTCCCGAAAAATGCAAAATTATTCAAGTCGATACTAAACCTGAAAAATTAGGTCGTAGAGCTAAAGTGGATTTTGGCTATTGTGGTGATATTAAATCAACCCTTGAAGATCTCATGCCGTTAATCAATGCCAAAACATCCACGGATTTCCTCGACAAAACCCGTTCACTGCATCAAGAAATTGAAGCTATCTATGAGAGCTATGTAGAAGAAAAGGGCTCCGAAAAAAATATTCACCCAGAATATGTTGCCCATTTGGTGGATAAACTCGCCGATGACGATGCGATATTTACCGTTGATACAGGGATGAGCGCCGTGTGGGCCGCGCGTTATTTAAAGGCGGGAGCCAATCGTTATCTGACCGGTTCCTTTAATCATGGCTCGATGGCGAATGCCATGCCTATGGCGATGGGGGCTGGCTTATCACAACCAGACCGGCAAGTGATTGCGTTTTGTGGCGATGGCGGTATTTCAATGCTGCTCGGCGACTTAATGACCATTAGCCAATATCAAATTCCTGTCAAAATCATCATCTTTAATAATCGTTCGTTAGCTATGGTTAAGCTTGAAATGCGGGTCGAAGGTTATATGGATTGGCAGACGGATATGGTTAATCCTGATTTTATAAAATTGGCAGAGGTGTAGTGGTCAACTAAATTTGGCCACAGCTTTAGAATCTTCCCAAAATCTTCGCTCTGATTCATTTGGGCTCAATCCTGCATTGTAATGATGTGGCCTGACTTCACTGTAATAACCAATGATATAATCGGTCACATCTTGTTTAGCTTCAGTAAAACTTTTATAGCCTTGTATTGGGATCCATTCCGTTTTTAAACTCCTGAAAAACCGCTCCATTGGTGCATTATCCCAGCAGTTACCGCGACGACTCATGCTCTGGATTATTTGATATTTCCACAACCGTTGACAGTATTTCAGGCTAGTATAATGGCTGCCTTGATCTGAATGAAATATCGGTTTTTTTGGCTCTCCTCGTGATTCAAATGCCATTTCTAACGCCTTAACCGTTAACTCAGTATCAGGTGAAAATGACATCGCCCAACCGATCGCTTTTCTCGAAAATAAGTCCAGCACAACCGCTAAATAACACCAACGATTACCCGCCCAAATATACGTCACATCACCACACCAAACGGTGTTAGGTTCGACAACTGCAAATTGTCGTTTGAGTGCATTAGGGATAGTCACATGCTCATTTTCAGCCTTTTTATAGCGGTGTTTGAGGTGTTGGCAACTCACTAGTCCAAGCTTTTTCATTAACCGAGTAGCCCGATAACGACTTAACGCAAAGCCACGTTCAGAGGCGATAATAGCAATACTCCTCGCCCCTGCAGACTCCCGGCTTTCAGCATGTATTGCTTTGATTTCGCATTCTAAAAGCCGCTGCTCAGGTGTTGCCACAAGTTCACGGCTCACCCAATAGCGATAGATACTCCGGTTCACATTAAATACATGGCATAACACTGAAATAGGATATTTTTTGCTCTGATTGAGTTTCTCGATTATCGATAAGTGTTCAGCGAATCCAACATCAATAGAGCCGTAGCCTTTTTAAGATTTCTTTCTCGAGATTTATCCGCTCAATTTCACGTTTAAGTGCCCTGATTTCAATTTGTTCTGGTGTCATTGGTGAGGCTTTCGGAGCATGCCCTTGGCGCTCAACTTGAAGCTGTGTTACCCACTTACTGACCGTCGATTTACCCACGTTCATAGCTTTTGCCGCTGCTTCTTGGGTGTACCTTGATCAACGACTAATTGAGCTGTTTCAAGCTTAATGGCGGCGCTATATCGTGCACGTTTACTTTTATTCATGTTGTCACCTAAATAGGTTATGAGGGGAGCATAACATTTCTTATTAGATGGCCAAATTCAGTGTGCCACTACAAGGCGATGAACATTGCTGCATGGGAGGCGACGGAGTCCAAAGATGTGGAACTCGCACTGGTAAACGGATTCAAGCATAAGGGACCTGCGATAATCAATATTTTTACCGATCCCAATGCCTTGGCAATGCCACCCACCCTAAACTTCGAGCAAGTAAAAGGCTTTGCAGCATCGATGACAAAATTAATGGTCAATGGAAAATTTGCCGAAATCGTCGATACGACCAAGAACGATTTAAAATACTTACGGGAGTTATGATAAAACATCATGAAGCAAGCCATTCGATTCACCACAATTGTCCTGGTTATTTTTGTCGCCATCATCGGCATTATACTCTGGCCTTTAGCGGGTTTGATTATGCTGGTGGCTTCGCTCGTGCTGCTTGGATTGTATGATTTATTTCAAACAAAACACTCGATACTGAGAAACTTTCCTGTCATCGGTCATATGCGTTATCTATTAGAAATGATAGGCCCAGAGCTGCATCAATATTTCGTTGAGTCCGATACTGATGGCAAACCCATTAACAAGAATCATCGCAATTACATCTACGAGCGAGCCAAAGAGCAAAATCAAACACGCCCCTTTGGCACTCAGCTCGATGTATATGATGATAATTATAAATGGATGCAGCACAGCATCTATCCGGCGAAGAAAATGGACACTCCGCCAAGGGTTGTCATTGGTGGTAAAGATTGCCAACAACCTTACAGTGCCAGCCTGTTTAATATCTCAGCCATGAGTTTGGCGCTTTGAGCAAAAATGCCATTCAAGCCTTAAATTTGGGCGCTAAAGCAGGTAATTTTTTTCATGATACCGGCGAGGGCGGTATATCAGAATACCATTTACAAGGTGGCGATTTAGTGTGGGAAATCGGCACAGGGTATTTTGGTTGTCGCACAGAAAATGGCTGTTTCGATGCGGAAAAATTTAAACAAAAGGCCAATTGGGAGCAGGTGAAGATGATTGAAATCAAACTCTCACAAGGTGCAAAGCCCGGGCATGGAGGGGTACTTCCTGCAGCCAAAAATAATCAGGAAATTGCTGAAATAAGAGGTGTTCAACCCCATACCGATGTGCTTTCACCTCCCGGCCATTCCGCTTTTAGCGATGCAGAAGGGTTATTGCAGTTTGTTGAGCAATTGAGAGTGTTATCCAACGGAAAACCTGTCGGCTTCAAACTTGCCATAGGCAGTAAGCAAGAGTTTATTGAAATATGTGAAAAAATGCTCGAAACAGGTATCAAACCCGATTTCATCACTGTGGATGGTGCGGAAGGGGGAACGGGCGCAGCCCCCATCGATTTCTCAAACTATGTCGGTATGCCTTGGGAAGATGCACTGATTTTCGCCGTGGATACGCTCAATACCTACAAGCTTAAAAAAGACATAAAAGTGATTACGGCGACTAAGATATTTACCGCTTTTGATCTGTTTAAAGCCCTTTGTATTGGTGCTGATGTGTGTAATTCCGCTCGGGGTATGATGCTGGCTTTGGGTTGTGTTCAGTCCCTAAAATGCAACACCAATGAATGCCCGACAGGCGTCACCACAAATAACCCCACATTAGTGCGGGGCTTAGTGGTTGCAGAAAAGTGGAAAAGAGTCCGCAATTACCACCAACATATGTTGGACGATTTCTTGGCATTATTGGCCGCTTCGGGCTGTCATTCACTTGATGAAATGAATCGAAATTTAATTTACAGGAAAGTGGATAAGCAATGGCATTCCTATGCTGAAGTGGTAAAAACTCAGCGGATTTTATGAATTTTAACTGACTCTTACGGTTACAACTTCACAAAATACGGTAGCGCGATGAGGGCGATGCCGATGCAGACGAGTAAGATTAGGTTACTGACAAAATAAGGGTAGATCATCAGGGTTATCCCAACGACGAGGGGGATGGGGGGCGCCTTGGCGTTTGCCATAGGTGAAGAAACCAATGCCGAAGACACCAAATAGCATGCTCCAAATCAGTACCGCGGGATTATCTAGCACGCCTTGCTCCTTCTTATCTTCTGCATCGGCTTAAGTTTGTCGTAATAGCTCATCACATTAGCCCATCGCATTAGCGCTTAGTCACTGCTCATAATGAGCTCTTAAGCATAGTGAGTGTAATCCTAAAGCAGACTTTCGGCGATTAAGCTTTCTTCATATTGCGACTTCACACATGACTTGTACTGCTACTTGTATTGGCATTTGAACGGCAACTTGAGATTCGCACTTGATACAGTGACTTCGGATTTTGACCTCATAGCGGCGTTAAACACGCTTTTATATTTGCAGCTCGTTTGAGTTCCGATTGGGATTTTACACTTGGTAAAGCTCTAGGGGTAAACCGTCAGGATCGCTGAAAAAGGTGAATTGTTTACCTGTGTACTCATCAATACGAATGGCTTCGACTTCAATATTATGTGACTGCAAGTGTGCAACGGTTGCATCAATGGATTGTACCCGAAAGGCTAAATGCCTAAGCCCGCAAGCTTCGGGATAGCTCGGTCTTTGTGGCGGCTTGGTAAAAGAGAACAGCTCGATTTGACTTAAATCCGGCAGCTGTAGATCGAGTTTAAAGGAGCTGCGCTGCGCTCGATAATGTTCCGCCAGCGGCTTGAGCCCTAAAATAGTCACGTAGAAATGTTTGGATTTTTCATAGTCGCTGCAAATAATCGCCGCGTGGTGTATGCCGAGTAACATAGGTTTCCTAATATCGCGTTTAAGATATTGTCTTAGCAGTGCATCTAAGCGTTTATTCTTTTGTGCAGAGTAACTGTTCTTATTAGATTAAGCCCCATCATCCTAAGATGGCGGGTCTTATTTCGCAACGTGTTATCTCGTAAAAGCCGATCACATTATTTATCGAACGCATTCGACCTTTTTTATTATTCATCAGTCTGCTTATTCAGCCGCTTACTTATTTATCCGCTTGCTCATTCAGTTACTTACTCGCGGACCCACTTTTCCGCTCATCTGCTACAACGATGAGCGAGAGAATCGCCGACGACAGCGGGGCTAGGGTGAGCGCTATCTTGCCTTTGCCTTGTTCAAGCTGCAGCTGGCTTGTTTCATGATCTTCGAGTAAATCCTTAAGCGGATATACGCCGTCCTTTAATTGCCACTGATGGATGAGCTCTTTGGGGAGCTTGAGCTGTAAGGCTTTTGATTCGGTCTGACTGAAGTTACTGACCACAATCAACTTTTGAGTCTGCTTTGAGGTCGGAGATATCGCCTCGAAGCGGGCAAAGGCGAAGGTGCTGTCGTCATAGCCTGTTTCGTTTGCAGTGCTCTTTTGAGTACTCATACTTTGAGCGCTGTTATTTTCAATGATATGACTTTGAGTCGCATTCTTCTTGCTGCGATTCGCGGCATCGAGTGAATAATATTGGCCTAACAGTGCAGGCGCAGTTTGGCCTGTGCTTAGATTCAATAGCTTTTGATAGTAAGCCCGCAGCGATGTTTCCTGCGCCGTTGATTGTCCACCATCAAACTTGCCATTGTTCATCCAGCGCTGATGGGCGGGGACACCAACATAGTCAAAAATACTGGTGCGTGATGCGTGACCAAAGCCAGGATTGTCGATGGCGGCTTCTCCCACTTCTTGGCCAAAATACACTAACGTTGGTGAAGTGCCTATCGTTGCCGACACTACCATAGCGGGCAGGGCATAGTTTGGATTTACGGCTTGGGTCTCTAGGGAGCTATTCGTTGGTTTATTTGTTTGTAGCGATGCTAAAAATGATGCATTACCAATACGTTGCTCGTCGTGGTTCTCTAAAAAGTGCAGCATGTGGGATTCAATATCGTGCACTTTTGCCTGATCCGCCGCGATATTAGCTGTGCTGGTTTTACCCGCCATCACGGCTTTTAGGGTGTCGTAAAGATCGACCTTATCGTACAGATAATCCATTTTTCCAAGCTGGATATAATCTCGGTACAACTTAGGGTTATAGACCTCGGCCAAGATAAAGGCATCGGGATTAGTGTGTTTTATCTGGCTGTTGAGGTAACTCCAAAACTCCACTGGCACCATTTCGGCCATATCGTATCGAAACCCATCGACTCCTTTTGCAAGCCAATATTGGGCAATCTGATTGAATTTAATCCAAGAGCTTGGGAGCTCGGCTAAGTGTTGTTGCCAGAAAGCGTAATGCTGCGCCTCAGTAAAAGTGGCGAATTTGGCTGGCAGGCGAGGGAAGTCATAGGTGCCATCGGGGCGTACGCCGTAATTGATTTTAACTGTCTCGTACCAATCATTAGCATCGGGCTTGGCTAAGCGTGAGCCATTGCCGGTCCACTTTGCGGGAAATTCGTCGAATTTACCGTCACTTAAGGGGTGAGCTTCTCCGCCAAGCGGTTTAAGCTCTGCGGGTAAGCTTGGCATCTCAAAGGCATGCGCTTGTCCTTTCGTTCCCTTCACACTGTTATCAACGACGTAATAGAAGTTGTTGTTTTTGGCGTACTCCAGACTGGTATCATCATCTTCGCCAAAATCGCGCACGCCTTGGGGTTTACTGACCGATTGATAATGGCGCGCCACATGGTTTGGCACGATATCGATAATCACCTTTAAGCCGTGTTGATGGGTACGGGCAATCAGCGCTTCGAACTCGGCTAAACGGTTGGCAGGATTGACCGCCAGATCGGGATTGACGTTGTAGTAATCTTTGACTGCGTAGGGTGATCCAGCGCGGCCTTTGACCACATCGGGATCATCCGCGCTTACGCCAATCTCACTATAATCACCAATCAATGCATGGTGCGGAACGCCCGTGTACCACACATGGGTGACGCCTAGGTCCTTGATGCTATTGAGTGCAACATCGTCGATATCATTAAATTTGCCGACACCGTTGTCGGCAATCGTGCCCCAAGGTTTATTCGTCGGGTTTTTATTGCCATAAAGGCGAGTAAAAATCTGATATACCACAGGTTTTAGCGTCATAACCTCACTCTCAGACTTTGGCTGTAACTCATTATCAAGCACCTGCGCCGAGGTATTTGCATTGGCCGATAAGCAAAAAAGCGAAGCAGTTAATAAAGCTGCACTAGATAAAGAGGCATTAAACAAAGACTGTAGACATAAATTGAGTGATGAATGCCGCGACTGTCGGCGCTGCGGGGCTTTCGCTGCTTTGGACAGTAAAGCCATTATGGGAAATTTAGCCGCTTGTTGGCTCTGAGTCACTCTGGAATCGATAGGCGATAAAAAGCTCAAGACTGAGTTCCTTTTTGAGTTGAGTGTTTGGCTAAGTTATTAGCACTGTTGTTAGTTTGAGCGCGCGTTAAAGCGTTAGCTTGATTCCTAGAGCGCATTGAATCTTGGCTGCTCGGCAAGCCAGCATTCTGCGGCGACTTAGTCTTAGACTTAGAATTAGGCTTAAGCTCGAGGATAGTGACCCCTGCATGGGGCAATGTTATCGCTTGATTGAGTGAAACGGTTTTGCCACTGATGATGTCAGTAGCGGCGCCGCTATCGCCAAGTACACTGGCAAAGCGGTTTATATCTAGCGTGACTATCTTTTCATTTTTATTGTAAATCACCATGACTTTGTCGGCCGAGGGCTGAGTGCAGGCATTGTGTTGGGTTAGAGAAATGTTTTGTATTAGTGACTTAAGCGCCTCGGCTTTTTGTTCAGCTGATAATGGCACATTTAATACGCAGCGAAATTGCACATAGACGCCATCCTGCGGCACAAAGTGCAGTAAGTCGCCCGATTGTAGCGCAGGAGATTGTTTACGATAATTCAGTAGGGTTCGGACAAATTGCTGTGCTTGTCGCTGGGGTTCACTCAGCCCTTGGCCGGTAAAGGCGTTAGTGGCACTGTTGGCAAAACCGCCGGGGAAATCACTGCGCACAACGCCATCGTGACGGCCTTCTGTCGGGCTGGTCATTAACACTTCTGTACCGTAGAACAGCTGCGGAATGCGTTTGGCGGTCAGTACATAGGTGAGTGCCATCTTGTATAAGTCTATATTTTCTTTCACTAAACTGAAGATACGATTGGTGTCGTGATTGCCTTCAAATAGCACTAGTTGACTGGGATCGGCATACACAACATCGTTGGCTAACATCTCGTAAAGCTTGATAAAACCTGTGTCCCAAGTTTCTGGCTCATTGAGGCTGGCAATTAATTTTTCATATAGCGGGAAGTCCATCAAACTGGGTAAATCTGAGGTATAGCCATCGGCATTGATTTTGCCCTTTTGCCAATAGGACACTGTGATGGGGTTTGCGGTCCATTCTTCGCCCACAATATTAAAATTCGGGTACTCAGTCATTACGGCCTTAGACCATTTAGCGAGAAACCCTTTGTCGGCGTAGGAATAAGTATCTTCGCGGATCCCTGAAAGTCCTGCGTACTCGACCCACCAAATACTGTTTTGGATAAGATAGGTTGCCAGTTTGGGATTGCTTTGATTCAGATCCGGCATAGTGTCGGTAAACCAGCCATCGACAAAATCAATATGATCTTGCGCTGCCGCGTAGGGATCTTGCACTGTAGTGCGCCTATGGCTGGTGAAACGGGGGCTGGTAACGCTGGATTTAATAGCACTGGATTTAGTTTCGGCAGACTGAATCAAGTAAGTCTTGGATTCGCGATTATGTAGCTGCGTTTTTGTGGCGTCATTGAGCCAGTCTTGGCTAGGTAAATCGTTGAGCCACCAATGATTAGAGCCGATATGATTCACGACAACATCTTTAATTACCCCAAGACCAAGTTTGTTTGCCTTAGCGACTAAGGCTTTATAATCCTCGTTGCTGCCAAAGCGGGGATCGACGCGGTATAAATTGGTAATTGAGTAACCGTGGTATGAATACTGGGCTTGATTATTCTCAAGCAGTGGATTGATCCATAACTGAGTCACCCCGAGTTTTGCCAGATACGCTAAGTGCTGACTGATCCCGGCGATATCGCCGCCATGGCGAGCATCGGGATAATAGGGGGTGCTGGGATTGCTAAGATTGCTAGGAGAGTTAGCCGCAACTTGCTCTAGCATATCGACCTGATTGTCATTACTGGTGTCGCCATTGGCGAATCTATCCGGGGTGATAAGGTAAATCACATCCTTATTGCTAAACCCTTGGCGCTCACTACTGCCCTCAGCACGCGCTTGCAACGTATAGGGCAGGCGATAAAGAGGCGTGTTGGTTTTTGAAGCCGACTCAGTGCTTGAAATCACCAGCTCAAAGGTTTGCGGCGCAGCTTGGCTAAGATCTAAATTGATAAACAGATAATGCGGGTTATCAGTGTGTTCAAGGCTTTTTAGCGTGATGCCTTGTCCTTGGATATCAACCTTAAGCTGCTGCGGTAAGCTAGGGAAATCGCGGCTATACAGCATCAACTGTAACTCAGGATTGTGCATCCCCGCCCACCAAAAAGCGGGTTCAAGTTTAACGTCCGTCGATATCTTCGGCTCTAGAGTGTTCGCATGGACAGGATTAAATGAACAGTAAACTACGGATAAATAAAGCGCTATTAGCCAGTTTTGACGGATCATAATGTAAGCCTTTTAAAGATAGAGAAGTAAAATGCGCTGGCATGATGAAGTTTAACATCGCTGAAATCTACATAAGCAAAAGCCTGCTTCTTAATTGAAGCAGGCTTTATTCTGGGTAACTTATAAAGAGTAACTTAACCCTAGGAAGTACTGTCTACCGAAGTATTGGATTGTTCCTGTCTGATGTTCTTCACCAAAATAGGTTTTGTTCGGTTCATCAGTTAAGTTATTAATTTGGAATAAGAACTTAAGTCCATTTTCCAGAGCGTATGAAGCTTGATAATCCACAATCGTTTCGGCATCGAAGAAGGCGAGTTGTGATTCAACTGCCACTTGTTCTGAAACGTAGCTGCTACGATATCTCATGCTGACGCGAGTATCGAAACCATCTAGTGAATAGAACAGGGTTGTGTTCAGTACGCTTTCTGATAAACCTGGTAATGGAATTGTTAAGTTTGAACCACTTAAATCTGTTGTAAATTCCACTTCACTGTCTGAATACGAGTAGCTACCAGTGAAACCAAGACCACTGAGTGGTGATGGTAGGAAATCAAAGACTTGGGTATAACCTAACTCAACACCACGAATATAGCCGCCATTGTCGTTGTTGATCGCAGTTTGATATTGACCTTCATCTTTCACCACAGGGAACTCAACACCATTATCGACAATAGTATCGGGAACAATAAATCCATTACCTTCAAAGTCATAAGGTTGGATTGTGAAGTTGTTGATGAAGGATTTAATATCTTTGTAGAACAAGGCTACGACAACTGCACCCTGTGAATCTTCAAAATAGTGTTCGTAAGATAAGTCGTATTGATCGGCATAAAATGGATCAAGTAGCGGACTGGTATTACCCCAAGCATTGTATTTTTTGTATCCCGGTGTGGCTGAATCGTCATACCAAGATCCCATGCCTGATTTCAGCTTGTCGATTGGAGGACGTGACATCACAGAAGCTGCAGCAAAACGCAGTTGATCATTTTCAGTGAGGTGGAAGCTCAAGTTAATCGACGGCAAGTAATCGGTATAGGTTTTACCTATCTCGTTACGAATATAGTCGTTACTGATCACCCCAAGTTCATCGGTAATCGCTTCACCTAGACCATAGCCAACTTGTTGTAGACCTTTACTGCTTTGGTCTGTGTGCACAACACGCACACCCACGTTACCCGTGACTTTAATATCACCTAAGTCAAAATCAAGATTACCCTGAACATAACCGGCTAGTACGTCTTCATTAACCGAACCACTTTGGATCATGGTCCAGTTATTAGACCAATTGGCCGTTGGGGTAAAAGGTGATTGCCCTGTCGCGGTTAACTGTGCGTTAACCAGTTCAATGGCTTTGTTGAAATCAACGGAAAGGAAGTTCGGGTAGCCAGACAATTCTCCGCCAAAGTTGACGACATTTGTCATGTCAGTGTTCATTTGAAGCACAGGTTGATTAGTTGGGTTTTTACCAAATTCAAAACCATATCCCGCTTGTGAACGTTGAGCATTAAACTCACGCTGTGAGTAGCGCAGACCAAAATCGACAGAAGATAAGAAACTAGAATCTAACACGTAGTTAAAATCTAACTTATAGGCGACAAGATCATTTTGCTGATCGTATGGCCACATACCCACTTCTTTTAAACCCAAGGTTGCCGTATTGGTATAGTCGTTTGAGAAATTAACATCGGCAGGGTTTAAGCCATGTAGTTGATAATTAATTGATTCGGCTGAACGTACTTCATTACCTAAATCATCATATAACACGGCACGCGTACCACCGTTGACGAATTCACCATCGGCTTTTGAATAGCTAACATCAGCTGCAACCGTTAAGGCGCCGCCATTATTCCACTCAATATTGATTGAGCCAGACGTCAGTTCTGAATACTTTGAGTCGTTATCATTGATAACAAAACGGCAAAGTTATCAGTACCATCGGTTGATACGGTTCCGCCAGTCATAGAGCCATTTTCGACAACTGCATCACTGATCGTGCCGTTTTTTAATGACTTAACGCGAAAGCCACGGGCAAAGTTTTCGGAAGTGAATTTTGAATGGAATAAATCACCTTTTACACTGAGGCTGTCTGTCGGTTGCCAATGGATAGCCGCCATATAACCATCACGTGTATCATCACCGCCTTTTTGCTGTAACTCAAAACCTTCACTGATTGATTCGGCAACACCGTCGCCATTGACATCTTTTTTATCATCGTTGAAACGTAAGCCAATGAACTGACTTGCAACATAAGGTTGATAAAGGTGGGCATAGCCTAGCGCCACACCGAGCGTGTCTTCTAGGAATTTTCCTTGATAGGCTAAGCTGAGGCGATTGCCATACTGCTCGGCATCAGAGATTTCATCGGCTCTGTCATTAAAACTGCCGCGAGCATTGATATTAAATGATTGGTCTTTGTCGCTTTTTAGTGGATCTGCGGTTTTTAACTCTACAGTACCAGCAACGCCACCTTCAATGAGCGAGGCCTTAGGCGTTTTATATACTGCGGCTTGGCTAATCAATTCTGATGGGTATTGGTCAAACTCAATCGCGCGTTTACCACCCGTAGTAACTTGTTCATGTCCGTTAAGTGTTGCAAAGACAAAATCACCATCAAGACCACGAATGTTGAGGCCGCTTGCTTGTCCACCAGTACGGACTGCAGTCACGCCGGGTAAACGAGTTAACGCATCAGCAATTGACTGGTCGGGAAGGGCGCCAAGATCATCGGCTGAAATCGATTCAGAGACGGTATCTCCAAAACGTTTATCATTTAATGACTTGATGACACTGGTTCTAAAACCTTTTACTTCAATAACTTCAATTGCAGCTTCTTTCGCTTTCGCTTCTTTATCTGTGGTCACTTCATCTGCCGCATAGGAGTGCATACTCGCACCTGCGGCAATGAGCGCTAAGGTTAGCAAACTGGGTTTAAATCGCATCATATCTCTCTTCCCCTTGGAGTCGCTTTATCGCTTTGTAGAGCGTTTTATCGTTATCACCGCGTTATGTTTGCGGCCTTTTTTTGGTATCTGGGCGCTTAATTGACTGCATAAGTGCTGCGTTTATGACCAAATTGTTATGCAACGGTGAAGATACTACTCCCGAGCTTCTTGGCGGAACAACTGAGTGCATACGTATTCAATACCTCGTTGAGTTAAGAATAGCCGTTAATTGAGGGAAATCTCATGGAGTAAAATGATTTTATTTTGCAATTAAGTGTTTGTTAATAAATGGTAAGGTGAGTTGGGGCTCAATGTTATTTATGGCGAGGTCTTCTGCATACGTATGCAGGTGTATTGAACCTTATTTCCCTCTTCACGTATGCTCGGTGACACAAAATAAGCCGCGATACCTTTACTCTGCAGTAACAAAACGATAACTGTTTGCGTGAGTGTGTTAGGGAATGATCGCTGTAGAATAACGATAAAGGGGCAACAATGAGTGAGTTAACTTGGTGGCGTGGTGCGGTGATTTACCAAATTTATCCGCGTAGCCTTTTAGATACGAATGGTGATGGCGTTGGTGATTTGCGTGGCATTATCACTAAGCTGGACTACATTTCGAGCCTCAATGTCGATGCTATCTGGATTTCACCTTTCTTTAAATCGCCGATGGCAGATTTTGGCTACGACATCAGTGATTACCGCGAAGTGGACCCTCTTTTTGGCACTATGCATGATTTCGATGAATTGATTGAAAAAGCCCACGGCTTAGGCATTAAGGTCATTATCGATCAAGTATTAAGTCATACCTCTGATCAGCATGCGTGGTTTGTTGAAAGCCGCGAGAGCCGTACGAATCCCAAAGCGGATTGGTACGTGTGGGCCGATCCTAAGGAAGACGGCACTGCGCCTAACAACTGGCTCGCGATTTTTGGCGGTTGTGCTTGGGAATGGGAACCGCGCAGACAACAATACTATTTACATAACTTCCTGCGTAGCCAGCCCGATATCAACTTCCATAATCCTGACGTGCGCCAAGCTGTGCTGGATAATGTTGAATTCTGGCTTAAAAAAGGCGTTGATGGCTTTCGCTTAGATGCGATTACCTTCTGTTATCACGATGAACAGCTCAGGGACAATCCGGCAAAACCTAAGGATAAACGTCAAGGCCGAGGTTTTAGCGAAGATAACCCTTACGCCTATCAATATCATTACTACAATAATGACCGTCCGCAAACTATCGCGTTTATTGAAGATTTACGAAAGCTTATCAATCGTTATCCTGGTGCGGTGACCTTAGGTGAAGTGTCGGCAGAAGACTCTTTAGCTGTGATGGCGGCTTACACTAAGGGTGAAAATCGCCTGCACATGGCCTACAGTTTTGAGCTACTGACAGACGATTACAGTGCCGCTTATATTCGCCAAACCGTAGAAGCATTAGAAGCGAGCATAGGTGATGGGTGGCCTTGTTGGGCTATCGGTAATCATGATGTGCAGCGCGTGGCGAGTCGTTGGGGGCAGGGTAAACAGAATTCTGACATGGTCAAAATGCTCAATGCCATGCTAAGTTCACTGCGCGGTAGTGTGTGTAGTTATCAAGGTGAAGAACTTGGTTTAACCGAAGCGCCGATTGAATACCATGAGTTGCAAGATCCCTTTGGCAAAACCTTCTGGCCTATGTTTAAAGGCCGTGATGGTTGCCGTACGCCAATGCCATGGCAACAAGGCGCCGATTTTAGCGGTTTTAGTGAGGTTTCACCCTGGTTGCCGATCGCCCCTGCGCATCAAGCGTTAGCGGTGGATGTACAAGAATCAGATGCAGATTCCATGCTTAACGGTTATCGACGTTTTCTTGCTTGGCGTAAATTACATCCAGTGTTGGTTGAAGGCGATATCCAATTTGTGGATACCAACGAGCCCATCTTGGCCTTCATCCGCACCTTAGGAGAGCTCAAAATATTCGTCGGATTCAACTTAGGCGATAACAATGTTGAGTTGGATTTATCACAGTTTAAATTTAGTGAAATATTGACGGGACATGGCCTGAAAACCGCACAAATAGAAAACAATCAGCTGAAGTTTTCGGCATTTGCCAGCTTTTATGCAGTTTTAAACGGAAAATGATTCATTTTTATTCGGCTGAGGTGTTATATACCCAAGCCCACTATTCGACGTAAAGCCGCCCACGGGCACACTGGGGAATGTAACCTTACTGAGTTCCTGATAATAAAAACATACAGAGAGAATAACTATGGCGTCATCAATTAATACCGGTAGCTACACGAGCAGCACTGGCGAAAATGGGTCGGGCAGTTATCGTTTTGCCTTGATCTCATTGACTTCACTGTTTTTTATGTGGGGTTTTATCACTTGTTTGAACGATATTCTGATCCCGCATCTTAAAGCGGTGTTTTCGCTGAATTACACTCAAGCCATGTTGATCCAATTTTGTTTCTTCGGTGCTTACTTCTTAGTGTCGATCCCCGCCGGTAACTTAGTGAAAAAGCTGGGTTATCAAAAGGGGATTGTTACCGGTCTTGTGATTGCGAGTATTGGCTGTGCGCTGTTTTATCCAGCGGCCACGCTAGCGACCTACAATCTGTTTCTTGGCGCGTTATTCGTTCTAGCATCTGGCATCACTATCCTACAAGTGGCAGCCAACCCCTATGTTAACGCCTTAGGCAGTAGCGAAACGGCCTCGAGCCGTTTGAATTTAACGCAAGCTTTCAATGCGTTAGGTACAACAGTCGCACCATTCTTTGGTGCCATGTTAATTCTTTCTGTCGCCAGTTCTGTATCAAGCGATTTAGCCCACGCAAGCGCCGAAGCGGAAGTGGTAAAACTGCCATACCTGTTACTTTCTGGCGCCTTGGCTATCTTAGCGCTGATTTTTGCGAAGTTAGATTTACCAGTGATCCGCGAGCATGATGAAAGTGTTCAAGGTGAAGTCCAAACCCATCTAGGTAAAACCAGTGCCTTGCAAAGCAAGCACTTAGTGCTCGGCGCTGTGGGTATTTTTGTGTATGTCGGTGCCGAAGTGTCTATCGGTAGCTTCTTGGTCAGCTTCTTAGGTGAAAGCCATATTGCCGGTATGCCAGAAGCTGAAGCCGCCCATTACATCGCCTATTACTGGGGCGGCGCTATGGTGGGACGTTTCATTGGCTCTGTGGTAATGCAAAAAGTGCCGGCTGGCTCAGTGCTTGCGTTTAATGCCTTTATGGCGGCGTTACTTGTGGTTGTGGCGATGACAACCACTGGCAGCCTTGCTATGTGGGCAATTCTTGGGGTGGGGTTATTTAACTCGATTATGTTTCCAACGATCTTCAGTTTAGCGCTGCGTGATTTAGGTCCACACACTTCACAGGGCAGTGGCATTTTGTGTCTGGCAATTGTGGGTGGGGCGATTCTACCTTTATTCCAAGGCATGTTAGCGGATAACCTCGGCGTGCAACTCGCCTTTATTCTGCCCGTGATTTGTTATGGCTTTATCCTGTTCTACGGCTCTAAAGGCTCAAAAATGTAATGGGTTAACTGGCTGTCCCGTCCTAAGATAGGTTGACAGTTTCTAGGCCAGCTCCAGTAGCTGGCCTTTTCTATTATGCACCTGATTGGGTGTTTCCATATCCAAACTCAGGTGCGGTCTCAT
>NZ_JAJAEF010000036.1:0-31173 GCF_020447145.1 Shewanella sp. SR1
TGACAAGCTAGCAAGAAATTACGCCAGTATGGTGTCACTGGCGTTTATGTTAATGTGGCTGCCGATGTATTGCTGAACAATATTTGTACAGCAAAGATCAACAGACCCTAGCTACACAACTCAAAGTGGGTCTGATAGGTTTGTGCCCAACGCAACAACTCCACACGATTACGGGACTGAGTCTTACGAAAGATGGAAGAAATGTGTGCCTTCACTGTATGTTCGCTGATGCACAATCTGTGGGCGATTTCTTTATTCCTCGCGCCACTCGACACAAATTGAATAATAGTGCGCTCACGGGATGTCAACATCTGCAGCATAGCTACAGTATCGGAGGGCATCTCATTGTTACCATCGAGCTTTTGCACTACACGACGGAACATCTTACTCAGTAGTGTTCTATCGTACCATAGCTCCTCTGCCACCATTTTACGTAAACCTGTTAACATCAAATCCATACGTTGATCGGCAAATAAAATGCCTCGAATGCCAAGTAACATAGCTGACTCTTGATCTAAAGAGTCACGCTCGACTTGGTACAGTGCCACGGGAAAATTTGATACTAAGCGCGAAGCCAACAAAGGTATCCCCTTGTTATCCAATGCAGAACCTTTTTGGGTAATCAGATAAAAACTACGACGACTCTTATCTAAATCCAATTCTGCCGCATGTTTAACGATGCGAGTTTTCAAACCGATGGATTCAGCGAGTAACGCTAAATGACATGGCGCCGCCATTTGGTGTAAAAAAACCAATTCATTAATTGTGCTCAATGACTCTCCTCCCTGAAAAGTATTCTCTATTGGCAAAATGGTATGTTTGACTAGCCTCTTTAGTTAGATTTTTAAACATTCCATTAACCTAGTTAATTCTGACTAGTTAAAGACTGAAAAACATCACCCAAATGTACTATTCCCTATTTACCCTTAGTACATTCGACTAACTCACCGTAGATAAATAGAGTAACAGTAGAAAATATAAATCACCATCGACCTATAACGGCGCATAGTACCTTCAGACTATGAAGATATCAGACTAAAGTTGCAACACAAACTTAACATGAAAGTATGACAGCTAAATGCCATCACACTCACGCCAAATATTTTATGGAAGGATGAACTTATGATTCGAGCAGAAACAATCAGGAGCTCAGTGCCACTAGCTCCTGAGTTTAAGTGCCGCTATTTGTTTATCTTGAAAACGAGACAATAAAACGAGTGCGACAATTGCGCCAATTAATGCCATCAACATATCTGATTGAGTGTCCCATACATAGCCTTGGGTGCCCAAAAAGGCTTCGGCGCCTTCACCTGTTGCCACGGCAACCCACCATTCGATAAGTTCATAAAAAGCCGAAAACGCGAGCACAAAACACGTGACTAAAAACGCACACCAAGCACCGGGTTTGACCGCTTGATTACGCAGCATAATTTCACGCGCTAACATGGCAGGGATAAAGCCTTGAGCAAAATGACCTAACTTGTCGTAATTATTACGTTCTGAGCCCATCCAATGGGCAATAGTGTCGAATAATGGCACTTCAGCATAGGTGTAATGCGCGCCGACAAACAACACACAGCAATGGGCTAACACTAAAACATACACCAGCGGCGTTAATGGGAAGCGTTTGCGGGTAAAAAATAGCAGTGGCACAGCCACTAATGCGGGAACCGCTTCGAGCCACCAAGTGAAAGGATCCGCGGGATTTATCACCGACCACACGAGCACTAAGAGGTAAATAGCACACCACGCGATTTTGTTATTCAATGTTTCTTCCTCTTATGCGATATTGTTCTTAATTTAGAATATTAACTTTAGCCATCTAGCCCTCCACACTGAGTAAAAAAAGTGCTATTTTGGTGGGTGAAGGTTGTCAGCATATCATAAGAAACATTTCTATTAATTAGAGGGTACCCATATCATGGCGAAACATTCGCTGGACAAGGATAAGATCAAGATCCTGCTGTTGGAAGGCGTCCACCAATCTGCGGTCGATGTACTTGAGCGTGCGGGATACACCAACATCGAATACCATAAAGCCTCATTAGGCGATGAAGCATTAATTGAATCCATCAAAGATGCACATTTCGTGGGACTTCGTTCACGTACCCAATTAACTGCCGAAGTGCTGAAACGCGCCGAGAAGTTGATCGCGGTCGGTTGCTTCTGTATCGGAACCAACCAAGTTGATCTTGCCACCGCCGAATCCCTGGGTATCCCAGTATTTAACGCGCCATTCTCCAACACTCGCAGTGTTGCCGAACTCGTGATTGGCGAAATCATTATGCTGATGCGCGGTATCCCTGAGCGTAACGCCATCGCCCACCGTGGTGGCTGGATGAAAACCGCCGCAGGCAGCTACGAAGTGCGCGGTAAAACCTTAGGCGTAATCGGTTACGGTCATATCGGTACTCAGCTTGGCATTCTGGCTGAGACGCTGGGCATGCGCGTGGTGTTCTTCGATATCGAAGACAAATTGCCACTGGGTAATGCACAGCAAATTCATTCAATGGAACAGTTACTGGCGCAAGCTGACGTAGTGAGCTTACACGTACCAGAAACCCCACAAACCAAAGACATGATAGGCGCAGCTGAATTTGCGGCGATGAAAAAGGGCAGCATCTTTATCAACGCCTCACGCGGTACTGTGGTTGATATCGAGGCCTTAACGGTCGCCTTGAAAGAACGTCACCTCGCTGGCGCGGCGATTGATGTGTTCCCAGTTGAGCCGCAATCTAATGACGATGAATTTATCAGCCCACTTCGAGGTCTTGATAACGTATTACTAACACCGCATGTGGGTGGGAGTACTGCAGAAGCCCAAGAAAACATTGGTATCGAAGTCGCGGGCAAGCTCGCTAAATACTCAGACAACGGCTCGACCGTATCTGCAGTTAACTTCCCTGAAGTATCGCTACCTATGCATAAAGGCACCTCACGCTTACTGCATATTCACCAAAACCGTCCTGGCGTGCTGATCAAGATCAACCAAGCCTTCTCGGAAAAAGGCATCAACATTGCCGCGCAATATCTGCAAACTACCGCTGAGATTGGTTATGTGGTCATGGAAGTCGACACTCACCAAGCCGAAGAAGCCTTAGTTGAGTTAAAGGCAATTGAAGGCACACTGCGTACCCGCGTGCTGTTTTAAGAGTTAAGCCGAATCGCATTAAGCGTTTCGGCTAAAGTACAAAGACTAAGGCGCACATATCATTCACAGATATGTGCGCCTTATGCTTTTGAGCCAACAGGAATTCCGTTACAATCTAGCCTCTCACATCGCCTTCATTTTCAGGATCTCGCTATGACTATTTCAGTTTCTACGCCCCATTGGGATCTGGACGCTTCTTTGCCTCCACTCATGCTTGCCAACTTATCTCATATGGGCCTTATTAAAGTGGTTGGAGAACAAGGCCGCAGTTTCATCCATGGCCAAGTGACCACTGACATCAGCTCATTAGCCGATAACCAATGGCGCTGGGGTGCACATTGCGATCCAAAAGGTAAAATGCTGGCCAGTTTCAGGACCTTTGCCATCCAAGATGCGCTCTTTATGCTGATGCCAAAGGATGCCATCGAAGTCGATTTACCCCAGTTACAAAAATATGCCGTGTTTAGCAAAGCCACCTTAAGCAATGCATCCGCTGAATGGACTTTGCTCGGGGTCGCCGGTGAACAAGCAAGCCAGTTCGTGAGCGAACATTTTGGCGACATTCATCAAGAATTCACGCCAATTGAACATGGCGCGATTTTAAAAGACGCTGACCGTTTCATTTTAATGTTAACCCCAGAAGCTGCTGCAGCTTTAGTGGCCAAATCAAAGCTGAGCGTATTTGATGCCAGTGCTTGGCAAGCGTTAGAAATTACCGCGGGTTATCCCAACCTTGCCGCCAGCCATGCCAGCCAATACGTACCGCAGATGTGCAATCTACAAGCGGTTAACGGTATCAGCTTCAACAAGGGCTGTTACATGGGACAAGAAACCATAGCGCGGATGAAATATCGTGGCGGCAATAAACGCGCCCTGTATATTTTGCATGGTCATACTAACCTGCAAATCAGCCCAGAGTCAGGCCTTGAAATCGCGATGGAAGATGGCTTCCGCCGTGGCGGCCATATTATTGAGTTTGTACAGCGTGGCAACCAAGTGTTGTTAACTGCGGTGCTTGCCAACGATACCAGCAACGAGACTAAACTGCGTTTTGCCGACGATGAGCAATCAAGCTTAACGATTCAAGCCCTGCCCTACTCATTAGACGAAGCATAAGGCTTTGATTTAATAACACGGTATAGATATAGAGATTGAAACAGAATAAAGGCGCCAATGGCGCCTTTAGCTTATCTTATACTCAAGCCCTCGAGCACTTGAGCATTCGAGCATTCGAGCATTCGAGCATTCGAGCATTCGAGCATTCGAGCATTCGAGCATTCGAGCATCAGTTTTCCAAATAAGTATCTCGAATAGCGATCGCCTCAGGCAGGATTTCTTTAAACATTTCCACCAGCTTAGGATCAAAATGTTTTCCCGCTTGATTGTCAAATAACTCCATCGTCGCTTCGATCGTCCAAGCCTGCTTATAAGGCCTTTGCGAAGTCAAGGCATCGAACACATCGGCAATCGCAGTGATCCGCCCTTCAAGGGGAATATCCTCTCCCACCAAGCCATTAGGGTAACCTGAACCATCCCACTTCTCATGGTGAGTTAAGGCGATGCGACGGGCCATCTGCAATAACGGATCGCTGTGTTCACCGATAATTTCAGCGCCGATAGCGGCATGTTGCTGCATGATGCGCCACTCCTCGGCATCAAGCTTACCCGGCTTTTTCAGCACAGCATCGGGGGTACCGATTTTACCGATATCGTGCATCGGCGCCGCATTAAAAATTAAGTCGCAGAAATTGCTAGGTAAACCAAGCTTTATCGCCAATATTCGGGCGTAGTGGCTCATGCGTACCACATGTAAACCTGTCTCGTTGTCCTTATATTCGGCGGCGCGGCCAAGGCGGCGGATGATCTCAAAACGGGTTTCTTCTAACTCGTGGGTACGGATTTTAACTTGTTGTTCGAGTAGGCGTTTTTGATCATAGAGCGCAAGATGGGTTTTCACTCGCGCCTTAACCACAGGCGCACTCACGGGCTTAGTGATGTAATCCACTGCGCCCAAAGCAAACCCTTGGGCTTCGTCGGAGGATTCAGATAAAGCAGTCACAAAAATGATTGGAATATGACTGGTCAGCGGATCTTGCTTTAGCAGCTTGCATACCTCATAGCCATTCATTCCCGGCATCATCACATCAAGCAGAATTAAGTCGGGCCGCGACTTTGCTACTAAGGCTAACGCCCTTGGCCCGTCGATCGCCACTTTGACTTTATAGTCATCACCCAAAATACCGATCAAAATATCGATATTCTCCGGTGTGTCATCGACGACTAATATTGTTGCCTTTTCCATTAACAACTCCACTTCATGCGTTTTGAATTCAGTGTGCTACTTTTTTATCCTAACTGAGCAATGACATCATCAATCAAGTCGATCGCCTCATCAAACTGGTACTGATTAATCATAGACAAGGCAGGGCTTAACGCTTGCCACATTGCACTGCTCACCTGCGGCTTTAAGGCATCAATTTTTGCCACTGCGCTGGCATCGGCATCATCTAAGTTCTGCCGCAAGGCCTGTAATGCCGCCCTTAAATCCTCAGCAGATAACAAATCAACGGCTTGGGGCTCGGCTTGATTCACCGTAGCGGGTTTGGCGTATTCAATCGCATCGCAAATAGAAGCCACTAGCGGTTGAATTTGAACTAACTCATCTTCAAAGGGCGCATTTTCAGTTAAATGCAACTCAAGTAAACGCGCTAACTCCACCAATTTAGCCGAGCTTAAATTGCCCGCTAAGCCTTTAAGGGTATGGGCAATACGCACCGCATCTTCGATTTGATTCGCCGCGATAGCTTTGCGAACCTGTTCCACCACATTACGCTGACTGCTCACGAAACGATCAAATATGCGTTGATAAAGCCGCGTAGAGTGTTGCACCAGTTGCAAACCTCTATCGATATCCAGCTCTGGGTGCTCTGGCCGCTTAAGCAATACGGTTTGTTCTGCACTATTGCCTGCCTCACCCTTAGTGTTACTCAATATCGATTGAGTAAAGGTATCTACTGCAGCCGTTTCTGATGCGGGTGCGAGGTATTTCAACAGGGTTTGATAGAGAACATTCACTTCTATCGGTTTGGCTATATGGTCGTTCATGCCCGCCCTGATGCACATGTCCCTATCGCCAGCCATCGCATTGGCAGTCATGGCGACGACGGGTAAATTTGCCAACTCAGGCCTTTTTCTTATCGCCTGAGTGGCTTGGTAGCCATCCATCACCGGCATTTGGCAGTCCATTAATACTAGATCGAAATGCTGCTGCGACAGTTTGTCTAAGGCGATTTGACCATTGGTCGCTATGGATAGAATAATCCCCACTTGCTCTAAAAACTCGCTGGCGACTTCGAGATTCATCTCGTTATCTTCCACTAATAGGATACGTTTTCCCTGTAGTGGCAATAACAACTGCGGAGCCAACTCTTCGGTGCGGCGTCTCACGGGCAATATGCCTTCGCGCCCAATCGCGTTCATTATGCCATCGAGTAAGCGTGAGGCACTGATGGGTTTACTGATATATCCCGCTAAAGCCAGTTGCTCAATTTGAGTGAGGAACTCATGATCCGCATGGGCAGATACCATCAATATTTTGGGCTGAGGATGAGACTGAGGTTGTGATTGAGATTGCGACTGAGCCTGCAATTGGATTTGACGCGCGGTTTCCAGCCCATCCATGTTAGGCATTTTCCAATCAATTAACGCCACTTCATAGGCTTGCAGTAGGCAGCGGCTTATTGCTTCTTCACCCGAGCGAACCGTATCGACCCTAAAGCCCATACTTTCGAGCGTAGTGCGCATAATATCTCTAGCGGTCGCGTTATCATCGACCACCAGCACAGACATGCCCTCAAGCTCTTGCTCGAGTACTAATTTCTGACCATCGGAAATGTGCAACTTGACCGTGAAATAGAAAGTGCTGCCATGACCGAGCTGACTTTCTACCCCTATCTTTCCGCCCATGAGTTCGACTAGTTGCTTACAGATAGCCAAACCTAAACCTGTGCCACCGTATTTACGGGTGGTTGAAGTATCCGCTTGGGTAAAAGATTTAAACAATTTTGCTTGCTGCTGCTCAGTTAACCCGATGCCGCTGTCACGCACGCTAAAACGCAGCACGACATCATCATCTTGCTGCTCAACTAAGCTTAGCGACAGCAAAACCTCACCGCGTTCGGTGAACTTAATGGCGTTATTCATCAGATTAATCAACACTTGGCCTAATCGCAGCGAATCTCCTAACAGATAACGAGGCACGTTGGGCGCAACGGCGAACAATAATTCAATCTGTTTGTGGGCAGCTTTCTCAGAAAACATATCGCTGAGATCTTCCAACATAGTATCGAGCTGAAAAGGTACTGAATCTATGTCTAGCTTACCCGCTTCAATCTTAGAGAAATCCAGAATGTCATTGATAATCGACAGCAAAGACTGCGATGCCCGCTCAATTTTCTCTACATAATTCTTCTGTTTTTTATCTAATTCGGTCTGCAAGCACAGCTGGGACATGCCAATAATGGCATTCATTGGAGTACGGATTTCGTGGGACATATTCGCCAAGAAGTCACCTTTGGCTTTACTGGCCGCATCGGCTTGCTCTTTGGCGAGTAACAGTTCATCTGAGAGCAATTTAAGCTCTGTCATATCGACCATGCTGATCACGGCCGATTCAAATTGTCCTTGGGCATCAAGCAGTGCCGACACGTTGACTGTCATCCACAAAGGCGCACCGGAAGGACGAATAAAACTGCGCTCGCCGCGATAATGGTCAATCTTACCTTCAACCAACTCCTGAAATTGCGCCTTGGCTATGGGTTGATCTTGCTCACTGAGAACCTCAAAAATAGCAGTATTACGTAAATGGTTACGTGACAGCGCCATATCGGCACAGAATTGGTCATTACAATCTAAAATAACGCCTTTAATATCCACATTGACTATGCCAATGGTCGCCCCATCGAACAGCGCCTTAAAGTGCGCCTCACTGAGGGCTAGCTCCTGCTCTATAGTTTTGCGTTGGGTAATGTCCATCACATAGCCATTCCACGTGAGGGCACCCTCTTCACCCAAATGACCGCTCGCGCCCGCTTCCATCCAACGTATGCTGCCATTAGGGTGGCGATAACGAAACTCGCGTATCCATTGCAGTCTGTCTTCACTCTGACCCGACAATGCCCGCACAACATCTGGCCTTTCTTCGTCAAAAATCCGCTCGGCTATGATGTCAAAATTACTCATTAGATCATCGCGATGCAGCCCTAGCATCTTCATGGCCGCACCAGAGAGGAAGGTAAATCTTCGGTCTGTGGGCGAGTGCCACTGCAATTGATACACAGTGCAAGGAATCGACTCAGTAATATTGGTCATCTGTTGACGCGATTGCTCTAACTGTACCAGCGCGAGTTTACTCTCGGTAATATCGTCGATACTGCCGTCAAACCAGAGTGGAATGCCCTCTTCGGTATAACTCGCCTTACCTTTCTCATGTACCCAGCGAATGCTGCCATCGCGGTGGCGAATACGATATTCCACTTCAAAGGTTTCTTGCTGCGCGAGCGCTCTATCAATATGCAAATGACATGTAGGCCTGTCCTCCTCTAAAATCAACGAAGCAAAGGTACGTTGGCGATTTTCAATAAACTGACTCGCTGCATAACCCGTAATCTCGGCAATATTGTCACTGATATATTCCATGAACCATACATCCCCGATGCGAGTCCGATAAACGGCGCCGGGAATATTCGTCACTAGCCCACGAAAACGCTGTTCGCTATCGCGGATTTTCTGCTCAACGGCCAGTTTTTGTGTCATATCGCGTATTGAAGCCGCGACTTGCCTTTGTCCATCAAAGGCGGTGGGAAGAATACTCAGCGCTATTTCCGCAATAAATTCATTACCATCGGCTTTTAGCGCCCGCACATGACGGGCATTTGCCATACTTCTATCACGGCCCTCTCGCAGGAATGTTTGCCGTTCAAGTACATGCCTTTCTCCCAATTCTTGCGGCAATAACGCCTCAACCTGCAACCCCAGCATAGCCCCCGTTTCGTATCCAAAGAGCTGCAGACAGCGACTGTTAGTGAACACGATTTGCCCTAGCTCATCGACAATCAACATGGCCTCGGGCGCGGCTTCCAGTACCGCATTTGACCAGACCGCCGCCGAGAACTGCTCTGTGACATCGGTAAATAACATCTCCACCGACATTAACTCATTGGTGTCAGACATTAATGGTTGCATAAACACATCGAGCCTTCTTAAATGCCCTTGATCATCCAGCATTTCCACTTGATGCGAAGGAACATTTTGGCCTTTTAAAGCTAAATCAGTGTATTGCCAGTTTTTCTCATTGAGGGGATTGGCCGAAAACAGTCTTTGGTATTTGCGCTTGAGCAGATCAGGGGAGATCCCCAGTACCTTAGTCACGCCCTCACTCACTTGTGCTAGTTGGCCGTCGGGATCGAGGGAACAATAGAAAGACTTATCGCTCATACCATCAATCAAACGAGCAAAGCGGTTGCCACGGGAATCAAGAATGGCTTGCTCACGGTCGGCGAGTAATTCCGCCATTTGATTGAAGGTATTGCTCAGCGTCACAATCTCACTCACGGCGCCTTTAGGCACAATGAGCTGCTGGGTTTTACCCTGCCCAAAGGACAAGATACCCGACTCGAGTAGCTCTAAGGGCCGAGTCAGTCGCTTAGCGGCCAGATAGCAAGTCAACAATAATAAGAGGGTTAGCAAACTCAAATTGAGTATTATGGATGCCATATCATCGAGCAGGGAACTGAATAATTCTTGCTCTGGCGCTAGCACTATGACGCGCCATTTTAGCTGCGGAACGGTTGCAATACTCGCGAGGTAAACCACATCCTTATCGTCAACAAACCTTGCCTGACCATCAAGTCCTTTCGCTTGTAAGGCCCAAAAGTCAGCATTCCTATATTTATTTTTATCGAGCCACTGTGTTGAAGTCGTGGCCAACACTTTTTCCCTATCGACATGATAAATCAGTCGCCCTTGATCGTCTAAAACCACCAGCCGATTAGGCGCAATTCCTAATTGCTTTGGCAAGCCATCTAGCGCTAAGTCAACCGTCGCGACACCAAAATAATGCTCCGCCTCACCAAAAGGAGCCGAATAAGTCACCATCAGAATATTGCCTGCCCCCTCATCAAAGTACGCCTTTGACCAGTAGCCCGCCGCTTGATTGATGGCATTGTTCCACCAGTCCCAAGTGCCATCGGTATAATCGTAACCCTCGGCACCAATATCGAGATAATGGAGATCGTCGCTGCCACTGGTGTCGCGGTAAACATAGGGAGAAAAGAGTTTACGATTGGGGAAGGTGTTGGGTTTAAACGCGACTGCGGAGCCAAAGAAATCAGGATTACGTTTGAGTCGATTCATCAAGACACTTTTAACGCTCTCAGCGTCATTCATATCTTCTTTGCTTGACAAAAAACCAATAAAATCAGCAAGGCCTTGGGTATTGGCTTGTGCGTGCTCGAGTAACAATTGCAGACGCGAAGCCGAGTGACTCGCCTCTTGAGTAAGGCTATGGTAGAGCCGTTTCTCCGAGGAGAGATAACTAAACCAAGCATTGACAGCATAAACACTCGCCATGATTAAAATGAGAGGCAAGGCTATGTGGGATAAGATTCTGCTGCGAAAAGTACGAAGTTTACTTTTGTCCATGGCGTCGCCCTAAAGTCCTCGATTTTATATGCACTATTTTTTAAATAGTGCATATAAAGTAAACGAAGAATCCAGTGGCGACAATGTCAAAGTTAAAATAATGTGAAGTAATTTATTGTTTTAAAAACACTAATAAGCCGTCTCTAAGAAGCAGTCTCTAAGGTTTGATTTGGCAAGATACGGGCAAAATAGCTTTGGGTTTCAGCGATAATGATATGCCTCAAGCCTACAATCGCGATCAAATTTGGAATCGCCATCAAGCCATTAACCGTATCGGCCAGCAACCAAATCACATCGAGCTTGATAAAAGCACCACCTGCGATCAGTACTAAAAACACCACTTGATACAAGCGTAAACCGCGCTCGCCGACCAAGTAATACCAACAGCGTTCACCGTAGTAATGCCAGCCTAGAATCGTCGTGAATGCAAAACATACCAGCGCAATGGTCACCAGATACTGACCCACAACCGCTGAGCCACCGAGGGCAAACGCCGCGCTCGTCATCGCCGCGCCCGCCGTTTCACCACTCCATACTCCTGTGATGATCAGCACTAAGCCCGTCATAGTACAAATAATGATGGTATCGAAGAAGGTGCCCGTCATGCTGACTAAACCTTGCTCAACGGGTTCATTGGTCTTAGCGGCAGCGGCTGCAATCGGCGCGCTACCAAGACCTGATTCATTGGAGAACACGCCGCGAGCAATACCGATTTGAATCGCCTGCGCCACTGTCGCCCCTAAAAATCCTCCCGCTGCCGAGAGTGGCGTAAAAGCCGATTCAATCACTAAACCTAAGGCGGGTAAAATTTGCTCAGAAAATCCCACTAAAATCCACACGCAGGCCAGCACATAACCAATCGACATGGCAGGCACGAGCTTTTGCGCCACATTCGAAATTCGCTTAACCCCACCTAAAGTGACTGCAGCAACTAACACAGTCAACACGGTCGCGGTCAACCAAGTCGGCACTTCAAAGGCAATCGTCAGCGCATCGCTGATGGCGTTAACTTGTGCAAAAGTACCTATGCCGAAAAAGGCCACACCAACCCCGAAGATAGCGAACAATTTCGCCATCCAAGGCAGACCAAGTCCGCGCTCGATATAGTACATTGGGCCACCCGCAATCTGCCCGCGCGCATCGGTCGTGCGATATTTTACCGCCAACATACACTCGGCATATTTAGTCGCCATGCCAAAAAATGCCGCCAGCCACATCCAAAATAATGCGCCTGGTCCACCCATTTTGATGGCTGTCGCTACACCGACAATATTACCGGTACCGATAGTGGCGGACAGCGCAGTACAGAGCGCTGCGAAGGAAGATAAATCCCCATGACCTTTTGCCGGTTTGAATAATAATCCCAGCGCCATAGGCAGACGGATAACTTGGATAAGCTTGAGGCGTGCAGTGAGATAAATCCCCGTGCCCACCAGCAAACAAAGGGTGATTGGGCCCCAGACGATGCCATTAATGCTGGCAAGAAAAGCTTGAAAACTCATGATATTCCTCGAATATTAAACAACAAAATTAATAAACGGAGGAGGAAAAGAAATGGCTGTGACGCGCCGCAGTCGGACGCTATTGCAAACTATTTCTAGCCTGTGCTCGACTGAGATTCACCCCAGCTGAACGCGAAATGCGCAGCGAGCGATGACTCAAACGAGTGCTTTTAATAGATGCAAAAGTGCGCTATCTCAAGCAAAGGGTAAAAATAGCCCACGACGACAAACGACAGGGACTGTGCAGTCATCCTCTCCTCTGTCCTTTTGCCTGAGCGTTTCGCGTCGCGGTTCAATAACACCACGACACTTTCGCCTTCGGCGCCACCTGATCACACTTTAAATTAAGTGCAATTGGCAGTCTCTCCAGAGGCTCGTCCAGTAACAGTCCACGCCTATCGGCACCTGAAAGAGTGCTTTGTTTTTATGGGAAGATTCGATTCAATAAAACCGTCGCTTCAAATAAAACCAAAGTTGCCTCGTCGGTGTGGGGTCAATTCCCCACTCTCCTGCTACCTTCATCCGAACGGATTGTTAGATTGAGATTGACTCCCAAGCTAACAGGACGCACAGAATGCAACAAACGCGGCGTCAGCTCAAGCCGTTTACTCACAGTTCGTCGAGGATTTAATTCAATTGACTATTTTTACGGCAAGTGACGATTTATGTTTTGTGATCCCGTTTATGATCCCATTACAGGAAAAATCAGTATCTATCTGAATAGAAAATGCTTTATCTTGAACACGGTATTGCAATGCTAAATTGCAGCCAGGATATGTTGGAGCCACAGCTTGAAACACTGCTTACCACATAAGCCGCCAATGGATATAAAGGAGTTGCTCAATGGCCGACGTCGCTAAACCAAATCCTGTCGACAAGCTTCACCCAGTCGCCAAGCTTAACCAAGTCAGCAAGTGCTTTCGCGATGGCGAGCAATATCATCAAGTGCTGCAAGCGGTTGACCTGCAGATCCATAGAGGCGAAACCGTGGCGCTTACAGGTCCCAGCGGCAGCGGCAAGAGCACCTTACTCAACCTGATCGCCGGTTTTGAAATGCCAGACTCGGGGGAAATCTTACTAGAACAAGCGTCCACCTCAACTTGGCAAGACAAAGATTGGAGCCGTTTCAGGCGCAATTCCTTAGGTGTCGTGTTTCAGCAATTTAACTTACTCACGCCACTCAACGTGAAAGACAATATCGCCTTCTCCTTAAGTTTAACCGCGCAGCCGTGGTCAGCCTGGTGTGACTATCTGGTTGAAAAACTTGGGCTGATGCCATTACTTCACCGCCAAGTTGAAGCCCTGTCCGGCGGTCAACAACAGCGCGTAGCCATCGCCCGCGCCTTAGCCCATAAACCGACGTTACTGCTGGCCGACGAACCCACAGGTAACTTAGATGATGTATCGGGTAAGCAAGTCATGGCATTACTGTGTGAACTGGCACGGGAAAGCCAAACCAGTATCTTAATGGTTACCCACAGTGAAGAGTGCGCCGCCTTCATGCAAAAACGTTGGCACTTATCCCAAGGTGCAGTCGCTATCTATGAACAATAAACCGCTCACTAAGTCGACTCCCACAGAGCTTAAGCAGATAGAACTTAAGCAAACTGAGCTTAAGCAAACTGAGCTTAAGCAAACTTGGCTGAGGCTGACGTGGCTCAGCCTAAAGGTGTTTATCGCCCATTACCGCCATGCACCCCTGCAGGCGGGCGCGATTCTGCTTGGTATCGCCTTGGCCGTGACTCTGCTGATTGGGGTTAAAGCAACCAACGACAATGCGGTGCGCAGTTATAGCGATGCGACTGAGCTTTTGAGCCAGCGTGCCGATGTGTTACTCACGCCGCCTCTTGGACAAAACACCTTAGATGAGTCTGTCTATTTCGACTTAAGACGGGCCGGATTAAGTCAGAGTCTCGCCGTGGTTAATGGCAAAATCTCCGGCAAGAATGGTCAGTTTTGGCAACTGGAAGGCAGCGATCTGATTGCCGCATTAACGCTACAAAAATCGAGAAGTCACGCCTCGACTGAAACGCAGTCAACGACCTCGCCGCAGATGAATGACTTGCCGCTTGCCGATCTCCTCAACGGCGCCCCCACTGTGATAATGAGCCGCAGCCTAGCCGCCAAAGTAGCGCCAGACGGTAAACTTGTTTTAGAAAATAGCACCTTAGATGTCATTGCAATTGATGATAGTTTTGGCCTCGGCAGCGCCATCTTGGCCGATATTTCCCTCGCCCAGCAATTACTGAACATGCAAGGCCGATTAAGCTATATCGCCATGTTCAGCGAGCGAGAAAACTTACCTCAACTAAAATCCCAACTCGACGCTTTAGGGATTACGCCGCAAAAGGCCAGTTTTAGCCAGCAAGATCAAGGCCAAGCGCTGATAGCGCTGACCCGCAGTTTTCACCTCAATCTCAATGCCATGAGCATGTTAGCCTTCGTTGTCGGCCTTTTTATCGCCTACAACGGTGTGCGCTACAGCCTAATGAAACGGCAAAAACTGTTAGTGCAGTTATTACAACAGGGAATCGAGCGCCGCGCCTTGATGACGGCGCTGATGTTAGAATTAATTTTGTTGGTTGTCATAGGCTCAAGTTTGGGCTTTATCAGTGGCTTGCAACTCAGCCACTGGCTGCAACCTATGGTCGCCATGACCTTAGAGCAAATGTATGGCGCCCACTTACTCCCCGGTATTTGGCAATGGACTTGGCTTATCGAGGCAATTGCCCTCACCTTAGGCGCTGCGTTCGCCGCTTGCTTGCCCTTGTATTTAGATCTTACGCGCCAAGCATTGGCACAAGGGGCGAATCGTTATCAGCAAATGCAGGCACACCGCAAAACTCATAGCATTCAATTTGCCTTAGCCTGTGGTTTACTGACCGTAGCGGCGCTGCTGTTTCCCTTCAGTCAAAGCTATAACATCAGCTTAGTGTTGCTCGGTATCGTCGCTATCGCGATCCCCTTGTTGTTGCCGCAATTATTGCATTGGGGTGTCAGTGCGTTAATGCCCTTGGCGCGCCCCGGACTTTGGCAATATCTGCTCGCCGAAACCCGTGAGCTTATCGCACCGCTCTCCCTTGCTATGATGGCAATCTTGCTGGCGCTCAGTGCCAATGTGTCGATGAACACCCTAGTGGGTAGCTTTGAGCAAACCCTGCGGACTTGGCTAGAAACCCGCTTGCATGCCGATCTCTATATTCGCCCACCGAGCCAGCGCATCGACACGATTCAAACCCAACTGATGCACGATCCTAGAGTCAGCGGTCTTTATCAGCAGTGGCAAATTGAAGCCCAGCTTTCACTCCCTGCATCGACAGATAATTCAAGCGAGTTGACGATTCCAATTAGCCTACTTAGCCGTGATGAATATTCGATTCGCCACACCAGCGCCCTAAAAGAAAGCCTGCCCACGTTGTGGCAATCCTACTTTAATGCCCCCGTGATCTTAGTGAGCGAGCCCTTAGCCATCAAATACCAATTGCAGCTTGGCGATTGCGTGTCATTGGATGCGCTTAAGAAAACCGGTAACAGCCAAGCCATTATCGGCGGCATTTATTATGACCACGGTAATACCCGCAACGAGGTGATTATCAGTCAGCCACTCTGGCAAAAGGCACAATTACCTGTACTGCCAATCAGTTTGGCGGCGAATTTTTACGGTAAAGAGCAAGGCCGCAAGATCAGTGAAGCAGAGCTCGATGAACTGCAAATCCAACTGGCTGCCGAGTTAGGCTTATCGCAAGCGCAAATCTACAGCCAAACTAAGATTAAAACCCAAGCTATCGCCATGTTTAAGCGGACTTTTTCGATTACCTTAGTGCTGAATAGTTTGACGCTGATTGTCGCCGCGATTGGGCTCTTTAGTGCCTGTTTAATGTTAACTCAGGCACGGCAAGCGCCACTGGCACGACTGTATTCCTTAGGTGTGAGTCGTAATGCGCTTCGCGGTATGGTGTTTATGCAAATGCTGATTGTAGTGCTGATCACTTGCCTGCTCGCTATGCCAACAGGTGCGCTGCTAGGTTACCTGCTTATCAACAAGATCACCTTGCAAGCCTTTGGCTGGACGATAAAAATGATTTGGGATTGGCAAGCCTATGGCAAAGCAATACTGATTGCCTTAACCACCTGCACCTTAGCCGTGCTCTTGCCGCTGTATTGGCAAACTCGCAAACCACTGGTCGCCAGTCTGCAGCAGGAGACCCTATGATGAAAACACTCAGTATTGTATGGGCAGTGGTTGGGTTAATGCTGATCGGCGGCTGCGACCAAACGCCACAGGCTCAAAGCACTCAATCCAAATCTATGGCCAATGTAGTAGGCACAACCTCTGCTAATCAAGATGATTTGGCCTTTACGCCTGTTGTTCCCGGCTATAAATTTGAATTTCCGCGGGATCACTTGGCGCACAATAACTTTCGCCAGGAATGGTGGTATCTGACCGCCAATTTAACTACAGAAACAGGTGAGCAACTCGGTGCCCAGTGGACGCAGTTTAGAGTCGCCCTAAAACCCACAGATCTGCAAGCAACAGATGTGGTTCCTAAAAGTGAATCCACTTGGGTGACTCAGCAGCTTTACTTAGCCCATAGCGCATTAACCTCGAGTAATGCTCACCTCGCCCATGAAAAATGGTCACGCCGTCATAGCGAGTTTGCCGAAGTAAAATTAGATCCCTATCAAATCCGACTCGATAACTGGCACTGGCAGAGCGAAACCAATGCACTCTTTCCCGCCACCTTAACGGTTGAGAATCCTGATTTTAGCTACCGACTTCAGCTTAACAGCCAAGCGCCACTGCAATTCCAAGGCGTTAACGGCTATAGCCTTAAAAGTCGCGATGGCCAAGTGGCCTCTTACTACTACAGCCAGCCCTTTATTGAAATTTCAGGTGAAATCAACCGCAATGGCAAAGTGGAGCGAGTCACAGGCCAAGGTTGGCTCGACAGGGAATGGAGCTCGCAATTTCTCACTAAAACGCAACAGGGCTGGGATTGGTTCGCGCTCAGATTAAACGATGGCTCGACGCTGATGTTGTTTCAGTTACGGGATCAGTCTCCAGCAGAGAATACAAAGAATGCGCCTATCTCGGCATTTTATAGCGCCAGAAGAATGTTTGCCGATGGCACTGGGCGCAGTATTAATTCCACCGACAATCCTAATGAAATACAGATGACGCCACTGAAATGGCAACATACAGTCAATGGCGACTATCCCGTCAGCTGGCAGGTAAAAATCCCCAGCGAGAATATCGATCTCACCATCACCCCGCTCAATCCTAATAGCGCCATGCCATTATCGACGCCCTACTGGGAAGGACCAGTGCAACTCTCTGGCAGCCATGCTGGTACAGGTTATATGGAACTGACGGGCTATTGAGCCCAAACATAGTTCTTATAACCAGAAATGCTAAGTCAGCGCGAAGTAGCATAACAAGATAGTTATTCAGAGAATGATCTTAAGCTGCTGTTGTATAAAGACATCGCAACACGCAATACGTGACCAAGCCCACAATAACACCCTATTTGCGATCGAGTTCAAGACTAATAATCAACCAATTGTTGCATTTTAATGTCAACCCAAATACATTATCATAAATTAAAATGACAACGTTGTCATAACGTACAGATAACAGTTTAACTCTCACGTTAATGAGTGACTGCAATACGCATCAACCAGCACAAATGGAGTTGTGAATGAGTTCTATCATCCGCATAGAGAAAGGTTTTACCTTAATTGAACTCATGATCGTCGTAGCCATCATCGGCATTCTCGCCGCTATCGCTATCCCTTCTTTTTCCGAATACCTAAAGCAAGGTCGTCGTTTCGATGCCCAGCAATATTTGATGACGAGCGTGCAAGCATTAGAACGCAATTATTCCCGTCAAGGTAAGTATCCTGCTGCGCAAACCTTAACCAACAGTCCTTACTACACTTTTAGCTACACACCGGCGGACGACAAGTTAAGTTTCTCCCTCTCGGCAGTCCCAACCAGCCGCCAATCGGATAGCTGTGGCACCTTAAGCATTAATCAGAAAGGCGTGCGAACTCCTGCTGCCAATTGTTGGACGAATTAAATGTCGAACACGTGGAATCAAGGATTTACCTTAGTTGAGCTTATGGTTACCGTCGCGATTATCGGTATTTTAGGCAGCTTAGCACTCCCTTCGTACCGCGATGTTATGGCACGTGAACAGCTAACCGCAGCCGCGAATGAATTGGTCTCTAGCTATAAATTTGCCCGCAGCGAAGCGATAAAACGCAGCACTTCAATTACCCTCACGGCAACAGAAGCGGGGCTTTGGGTCATTAAAGATAGCGACGATAACGAATTGAAGGTTTTTACGCCCCCGACACGTGGGGTTGCTGTAACAGGACTGGCTAGTATCAGCATCAGTGCCACGGGCAATACAGCCAAAACCAGTATTTCATTGGCGAACAGTCAAGGTGAAAACATGAATTTATGCATTTTACCGAGCGGCCAAAGTCAGCTTCAGAGCGGGGATTGTGCATGAAAGCCTTTAATCACATAGGTAAAAAACACCTTGGCTTTACCATGACAGAAGTTTTAGTCTCACTCGTGGTATCAGTCACTTCATTGCTTGCACTGGCAAAAGCGCAGCTATCATCGCTACAACATGCCACCAATAGCTTTCAATACACAGTTGCCACAGTGCAAGCGCAAAATGTCATTGAACAGATTTGGCCAAGGTTATGCGAAGTGCAAAAGCAACCCGCCCGCTTCGAAGATATCAATTTTAGAGCCAGTTTAAGCCAAGATTTCCCCGTAGGCTTTGACTTAGTGTTACCCGCCACTTATCAAGACAACATGGCAATTACTGTGACTTGGCAAGATGGTCGAGTCGATACCGATAATAGCGTCAGTCTTAACGCCAGTTTTCCCCATCTGTGTAAGGCCTAACTGTGATTTCAGCTCATCACACTCAATGGAGACACATTAAACCCGCCTTAAGACAATCGGGGTTTAGCTTATCCGAACTGATGATTGCCATGGTATTAGGGCTGATCATCATGATCGCTGTGATCAATTTCTTTGCGCCACTTAAGGCCACCGTTGAGGAAAGTAAACGTCTAGAAAATGCCGCTGACGCCTTAAGATACGCCACGCTAACGCTCAGTAAAAGCATCAAACAGGCTGATAACGTCGCAAATGTATCGGCTAACGAACTCGTCTTAAGCACGCGCGCCTCTGCAAGCCAACCGAGTATTAGCTGTTTAGGCCAAAGTAAAACCGCTGATTACATTGAAACATTTAGCTTTATGGCACCTAACTTATCCTGCAACGATGGTGATGGCGCGCAAACACTCCTCATCGGGCTAGAAGCGGCTCACTTCTCGCAAGCTGGTGAACTCGTCAGTATCAATCTGAAGCCCTTAGCTTTGCCGACGCAATATGGTCAGGGTATTAGCTTGCAGGTCGCACTGCGTAAACCCCTTTGGCAACAAGCCATTAATTCACAACAAGTGCCATAGGCACGAGGAAGCACAGACATGCACACGGAACGTTCATTTGCTCACGCTTCGCCACCTCACGGCAGTATCAATAAGCAAAAGGGTGCAGTGTTACTTATCGTCTTAGTCTTCAGCCTATTAGCCAGTTTATTAGTCGTGACATCACTGCGAGATAACTTAGTACAAGAGCGACTGAGCGGGAACTTCCAGAAACAAGTCAATGCACAACTCACCGCCGAACAAGGCATGTATGAAAGCTATAACACCCTCAAAGCGACTTTAATTAAAGCGCCTCAAAGCACGGCTGCCTCCTTAAATGACAGTCTGCCAAAGAGTGCCTCAGGCAGTATCGACAGCAGCGCCTATACGTTGACAAAAACCGTGACCCCGAGCGCCGAACTCAGCGTCAACAGCACTGGGCAACACTTAGAAGGTCAGGCCAAACTCAATGCACTCTTCGCCCTAAAAGGCGCAAAGGGCAATAACATTTTTAACGATGCCATCGTTTCCTGCGAGAGCCTCAATCTTACTGGTAGTAGCACAATCGATGGTTATGACTCACGAAAAGGCGCCTACGGCGATAACTTCAATAATGATCAAGGCAACAGCCAACTCAATAAGCACGGCAAAGGCAATGTGACGACGGTTGAACCGAATGCCGATGTAACCTTGTCGGGCAATTCGCCGATTTACGGCGATGTCAGTGCAACGGGAAATGTCACATTAACCGGCTCATCTTCCCTAATGGGCAATATTCAAAGCAATAAAGATGTCATCGTAGGCACAGGTACTGTCGGTGGGAATATCGCTGCGGGTCATAATTTTGAGCTAAAGAACAGTGGCACTGTTGAAGGCTCAGTGCAAGCCAATAACAACGCATCAACGGCCCCCGGTGCCAAAGTGAATGGGACACTTCAATATGGCGGTGATGGCAACTTCCATCAAAATAGCAGCATTGGCCAAGCAGTGAAACAAGCGCCTAATGTCCCTCCCGTCCCCACTAAGTCCTGTGATCCATTAGATATTGGTGCCGTAATGGGAGGGTTTAAAATGCCCAACAATGGCGCAAGAACAATTGCATCAACCCAGAATGTTACCCTTTCCCCAACGGGTTCGACTGCGAGTTCAGGCAACAGTAATGCATTTCCAGCACTGTCCTCAAGCTCCGAAAACATCTTCGGTTCTGAAACCCCAGTATTTAATCTCGACAGTTTAGTCATGAGTAGCGATGGTGTATTAAACATCAGCGGTGGGGATGTCACACTGATTATCAATGGTGACTTTAAAATGAGTGGCGCAAACCAACTCAATATCGCCCCGGGCTCAAGCCTAACGCTATTTGTGAATGGTGAGATTTCCTTTACGGCGGGTACCAACAACGGTAATAACATTAAAAGCCAAACCCTAACCAGCAGCAATAAACCGCCGTTAGCGATTTACTCTGGTTCAAATAAAGATGTGACTGTCAGTGGAAGCGTGCCGATTTACGCCGCGCTTTATGCGCCTAAATCCAAAGTCAATCTGCCCGGTGGTCCCGAAATCTTCGGCTCAGTAAGAGGTAAATCCATCACCGCCACGGGCAATGGCAAGATCCATTATGACAATGCCTTAGGCGAAGCCGATTTGGGCAGTGAAAATGCCATTCCGCCTTCGATAGTACTTAAAGGTTGGCAATATTTATAATCTTGAATTATTGGCCGTATCCCATATACGGCCAAGTACAACACACCTTATCAGCAATAAACTCACCGCTTAAATATCAAACTGGGAGTTAGATCACTCGCAAAACTTTGATCCGGATCGACTATCGCTTTCAATACCTCTTGTGAGGTATACCCACATTTTTCATCAGGTCTAGACTCACCAGTATCAGCACTCGGTTGCTTTCCTTTTTAATATTAAGCAAGCGAGTTAACGCCACTACAGGTCAGCCCTTATGAGTCAGGAATACCACGTCACCAGCCTTGTGGTGCATGCCGCACCTAAAGTCTTACAGCAGGTTGAAGCCAATATCCGCTCATTAATGGGCGCCGATATTCATGCTGTTACGCCCGAAGGGAAATTGGTTGTCACCCTCGAAGGGAGTAGCCAAAGGGCGATACTCGACAATATTGAAGCCATTAATGCCCTGTCCGGCGTGTTATCTGCCAGTTTGATTTACCACCAAGTCGCACCTTTAGAACAAGAGAGTAAGGAAAGATTATGAGCATAAGCCGCCGCGAGTTTCTCAAGGCCAACGCAGCGGTTGCCGCCGCAACAGCCGTTGGTGTCACGCTTCCCATTAAAATGGTTGAAGCCGCCGAACAGCCAGACAATATCAAATGGGATAAAGCCCCTTGCCGCTTCTGCGGTGTGGGTTGTAGCGTATTAGTGGGCACCAAAGCGGGTAAAGTCGTGGCGACTAAGGGCGATCCTGAAAGTCCAGTCAACCGTGGCCTTAACTGTATTAAAGGCTATTTTTTATCGAAAATCATGTATGGCAAAGACAGATTAACCACGCCATTACTACGGATGAAAGACGGCAAATACCATAAAGAAGGTGAGTTCACCCCAGTCAGCTGGGATATGGCCTTTGATACTATGGCGACTAAATGGAAACACAGTCTCGCCACCAAGGGCCCGACATCAGTAGGTATGTTTGGCTCTGGCCAATGGACTATTTGGGAAGGCTACGCCGCCTCTAAACTTCATAAAGCAGGTTTCCTTACCAACAATATCGACCCTAACGCACGCCACTGCATGGCCTCAGCGGTGGGCGGCTTTATGCGCACCTTCGGTATTGATGAGCCCATGGGGTGTTATGACGATTTAGAAGCCGCCGATCAGTTTGTGCTTTGGGGCGCAAACATGGCGGAGATGCACCCAATTCTGTGGGCACGTTTATCCGATAGACGTTTAAGCAGTCCAACGTGCCGCGTGCATGTGCTGTCGACCTTTGAAAATCGCAGCTTCGATTTAGCCGATAATCCTATGGTGTTCCGCCCGCAATCGGACTTAGTGATCCTCAACTTTATTGCCAATTACATTATTCAAAATAACGCGGTTAATACTGACTTTGTCACTAAACACACTAAGTTTGCCTTAGGCGTTGACGATATCGGCTATGGCCTGCGTCCAGATCATCCATTAGAGAAAAAAGCCAAAAATCCAGGCAATGGTAAATCGACACCGATTAGCTTTGACGAGTATGCCAAGTTTGTCAGCACATATACGCTGGAATACGCGGCTAAGATGAGTGGTGTGGAGCCAGAGAAATTAGAAACTTTAGCCAAGGCCTATGCCGACCCTAACGTTAAAGTGATGAGTCTGTGGACCATGGGCATTAACCAACATGTTCGCGGTGTATGGGCAAACAACATGCTCTACAACATCCACTTACTCACGGGCAAAATTGCTACACCGGGTAACAGTCCATTCTCGTTAACCGGCCAACCTTCGGCTTGCGGGACTGCACGTGAAGTCGGCACCTTTGCCCATCGTTTACCAGCCGATATGGAAGTCACTAACGACAAACACCGCGCCATTACCGAAAAACTATGGCAAGTGCCTGAAGGGACTATTCCCGCCAAACCTGGCTACCATGCCGTACTCCAGAGCCGTATGCTCAAAGATGGCAAGCTCAACTGCTACTGGACCATGTGTACCAATAATATGCAGGCGGGCCCCAACATCAACGATGAAATCTATCCGGGTTTCCGTAATCCAGAAAACTTTATCGTGGTTTCAGATCCCTATCCAACCATCACAGCCATGGCGGCGGATTTGATTTTGCCAACGGCAATGTGGGTTGAGAAAGAAGGGGCCTACGGCAACGCTGAACGCCGCACCCACATGTGGCATCAGCAAGTAAAAGCTCCAGAAGGCGCGACCTCAGATCTGTGGCAATTAGTCGAGTTTTCGAAACGCTTTAAAGTGTCTGAGGCCTGGCCAGCTGAGTTGATAGCTAAGCAACCAGAATATGCGGATAAAACCTTATATGAAGTGCTATTCGCCAACGGCGTGATCGACAAGTTCCCCACATCGGATTGCAAAGCAGAGCTCAACGATGAGAGCGAACACTTTGGTTTCTATTTACAAAAAGGCATTTTTGAAGAATATGCCACATTCGGTCGTGGCCACGGCCATGATCTAGCCGACTTTGACCGTTACCACGAAACCCGTGGCCTGCGCTGGCCAGTCGTTGATGGCAAAGAAACCCTGCGCCGTTTCGTTGAAGGTAGCGACCCTTATGTCAAAGCCGGTGAAGGCTTTAAATTCTATGGCAAACCCGATGGTAAAGCGGTGATCTTCGCCCTGCCCTACGAACCCGCCGCCGAAGAGCCGAATGAAGAGTACGATTTGTGGATGTCGACCGGCCGCGTGTTAGAGCACTGGCACACAGGCTCGATGACAGCGCGCGTACCCGAGCTTTACCGCGCTTTTCCCGACGCACAGATTTTTATGCACCCAGAAGATGCCAAAGCCCGCGGTGTACAACGCGGTGATGAAGTCATAGTGGCATCACCACGGGGTGAAGTAAAAACCCGTGTCGAGACCAAAGGCCGTAACAAACCGCCACGCGGCGTGGTATTTATGCCTTTCTTCGATGCACGCCAGTTAGTCAACAAACTGATATTGGATGCAACCGATCCCCTGTCAAAAGAAACTGACTTTAAAAAATGCCCAGTGAAGGTCTTCAAGGCGGAGAATAACCAATGATAAAAATACTCACCTTAACTGCGTTACTTATCGGCATAGCGGGCTGTTCCGGTCAGCCTGCCGACATCAATACAGTGCCAGTTAATATTCAATCCCTCGCAGGAAACATGGCGATCACCGACATTCGCCCAGCCGATGCCATGGCGATTTATCCCAGTCGCGGCACCGCCATTGAGCGCAGCTTTAGCGAGCAACCACCGCTCATCCCACATAAGGACGATTACAAGATCACCTTAGATAAAAATGGCTGTCTAAGCTGCCATAGTTGGGACAAAGCAAAACGCATGAAAGCCACGCCTGTTGCTGAGTCCCATGTGATTGATGATAAAGGCACAGTTAACGGGCATAACTATTTCTGTACTCAATGCCACGTCGCTCAAGCCGAAAACAAACAACCACTCGTGGAGAATCAGTTCTCAGACAAGTAAATCACCTTCCCCTGCAAAGCAAAGCCACCCGAATTTATGAGGGTGGCTTTTTGCTATTTAAGCATCCCATCGTAATGAGTTGGCTTACTGTCGGTGATGAGTATTCAAGTAAATATAAGACTAAACGTCTATCGCGAGTTAATAGCTCGTTGCTGAACGGTACTTTCACCAAGGAAGGGATTGAGCAGAAGTTAAAAAGGCGAAGTGAGAATCGAGGGAAATAAAGATAAGAGCAGAATCTAAAACGCAGAAAAGAAAAACCCAGCCTAGGCTGGGTTTACTTGTTGTTTTGCTTTATGCAAATCACCCGCTGGAGCCGTTTTCGTTACTTGCGCCGCTTTTGCTTTTTGCACATTTTTTGCCACAGGCATAGCCGCCTGCCACAAAGCACCTACCCACAGACTTGAACTTGATTTCATCGGTATTCCCCTGTTTTGTTAACAAGGTCAAAGTAATACTTAGGCCATCATTAGTAAAATGAATAAATTCCATAATATGGATTCCATTTGAGCATGAACATCCCAATCAAGACCTTACAGTGTTTTCTGACCCTAGTGGAAACTGAAAACTTTACCCGCGCCGCGCAGAAATGTTTTATCACTCAGCCGACACTGAGCAAAATCATCCAAAGACTCGAGGAGAGCCTAGGGGAAACCCTGCTGATCCGAAATAACCAAAAAGTTGAGCTCACTCAGGCGGGGCAGCTATTTGAGCACAGTGCACGGGAAATCCTCGGCCAATGGCATAGATTACAGGAGGACATGAGTAACCTCAGCGGTCTCAAATCGGGGCGGTTGCGATTGGGTGTATGTCCTATGATGAGCAGCCTTATCATAGGCTTGCTCACTAGCTACCGTAAACGTTATCCGGGGGTTGAACTACACATGTATGAATACGGCGGATTCGGCTGTGAGCAAGCCCTGCTCAATAACAGTCTCGATATCGCCTTTACCGCGCTACCCACAACCCATGAGACTGAACTCGTCAACCAACCCCTGACTAAGTACCCTTTACTTGCATGCCTGCCTGAGGGGCATCCCTTAGCCGAGAAAGACCATTTAAACTGGCAGGACTTCCAACCCTATCCTTTTATCCTCTATAACGAAGACTTCTCCCTCGCTAAGTTGATCAATCGGCTCAGCCGCAAAGCAGGTGTTCAGCTCAATATTGCCTTTCGCAGCGGTCAGTGGGATTTTCTCGCCGCCATGGTCGAAGCCGATATGGGCGTCGCCATTTTACCTGAGCCTATTTGCAATAGATTAAGCACCAGCAAACTGGTCTTTAAACCTATGCAACCCGCAATGACATGGGATCTGGCGCTCATTTGGCGACAAAGTTTACCTTTAACGCCCGCGGCCAAAGCCTTGCTCGAATTGAGTAAACAAAAGACTGAACGCTGAGAAGATAAAGCGAGAACTGACATTCTATTAAACAAAGGGGTACGGACTTTAAACAAAGAGATCTGGAGCTTCGTCAACCGAAGCTGGTGATGACTGTTAGATCTCACCCATAAAAAAACCGCTGCTAGCCTAGAGGCCGACAGCGGTTTTTATTAGCTAACTAAGCTAATAAAATATTAGCTTAGTTAAGTTAAGAATTACTTCTTAGCTTCAGCAGCTTTACGTTCTTTAACTTGAGCAACAACTTTCTCAGCTACGCTAGCTGGACATTGGCTGTAGTGTGAGAACTCCATAGAGAACTGACCACGACCAGAAGTCATTGTACGTAAAGTACCGATATAACCGAACATTTCTGATAACGGTACGTCAGCTTTAACGCGAACACCTGTTACACCAGCAACTTGGTCTTTGATCATGCCACGACGACGGTTTAAGTCACCGATCACGTCACCCACGTTGTCATCTGGGCTGAACACGTCAACTTTCATGATTGGCTCAAGAAGCTGTGGTTTAGCTTTAGCGATAGACTGACGGAAAGCGCCTTTAGCAGCGATTTCGAACGCGATTGCTGATGAGTCAACTGCGTGGAATGCACCGTCAGTTAATTCGAACTCAACGTCTAACACTGGGAAGCCAGCGATAGTACCTGTGTTCATCATGCTCGCGAAACCTTTCTCAACTGCTGGCCAGAATTCCTTCGGAACGCTACCACCAACTACTGAAGATTTGAACACGAAACCAGTGTTTGGCTCACCTGGGCGAATGATATATTCGATCTTACCGAATTGACCAGAACCACCAGATTGTTTCTTGTGAGTGTATTGATCTTCAACCATTTGAGTAATGGTTTCACGGTAAGCAACTTGTGGCTCACCTACGATCAATTCAACGCCATAAGTACGCTTCAGAATGTCTACTTTGATATCTAAGTGAAGTTCGCCCATACCTTTAAGGATGGTTTCACCTGAATCTTCGTCAGTTTCTACGCGGAATGATGGATCTTCAGCGATCATCTTACCGATAGCGATACCCATTTTCTCAGAACCGCCTTTATCTTTTGGCGCTACTGCGATAGAGATAACTGGCTCTGGGAACACCATAGCTTCTAAAGTAACTGGGTGTTTCACGTCACATAAAGTGTGACCAGTTTGAACGTTTTTCATACCCACGATAGCGATAATGTCGCCAGCTTGAGCAGATTCAATTTCAATACGGTCATCAGCTAGCATTTCACACATACGGCCGATACGTTCAGTCTTGCCAGTCGCGCTGTTCAGGATGGTATCACCCTTCTTCAGACGGCCTGAGTAGATACGTACGAAAGTCAGGGCGCCGAAACGGTCATCCATGATTTTGAACGCTAACGCTTTTAATGGCTCATCAGCAGAAACGATAGCGAATTCGCCAGTTTCGTTACCTTCTTCGTCAGTCAGTGGCTGTGGATCAACTTCGTCTGGTGCTGGTAAATAATCAACAACAGCATCAAGAACCAGTTGCATACCTTTGTTCTTGAACGCAGAACCACAGTATGTTGGGAAGAAAGCCATAGTACGAGTACCTTTGCGGATACAACGCTTGATATCTTCGATAGATGGCTCTTCGCCTTCCATGTACGCTTCCATCACTGCATCGTCTTGCTCAACTGCAGTTTCGATCAGCATTTCACGGTATTCTTCAACCATGTCAACCATGTCAGCAGGTACATCTTGGATATTAAAGTTTTCTGGTAAACCAGACTCATCCCACACGTATGCTTTACGAGATAACAGATCAACAACACCAGTGAATTCGTCTTCAACACCGATTGGCAGAACCATAACCAGTGGAGTAGCAGCTAATACGTCTTTAGTTTGCTTAACAACGCGTAAGAAGTCAGCACCCATACGGTCTAACTTGTTTACGAAGATAATACGCGCAACTTCAGATTCGTTCGCATAGCGCCAGTTAGTTTCTGATTGAGGCTCAACACCGCCTGAACCACAGAATACACCGATACCGCCATCAAGCACTTTCAGAGAACGATAAACTTCAACGGTGAAGTCAACGTGTCCTGGGGTGTCGATAACGTTGAAACGGTGATCTCTCCAGAAGCAACTTACAGCAGCAGACTGAATAGTAATACCGCGCTCAGCTTCCTGTACCATGAAGTCAGTGGTAGATTCGCCATCGTGAGTCTCACCTGCTTTATGGATTCTTCCTGTTAACTTAAGGATACGCTCGGTGGTCGTGGTTTTACCCGCGTCAACGTGAGCGAAGATACCAATGTTTCTGTATTTGGATAATTCGGTCATGATTCAACTTTAATGAGTAGTTTAAGAAGTAGACGGAGTATGCGACAAACACCGACACACCGCACATCAGATTATTTTAGGCGTATATTGTAAATTGGAACCCTTCTCGGCGCAAATGGCTAGACTACTTTTTCACGATAAAGTCGCGTAATAATTTAAGAAAATCGCCATAAACACGAACTAAAACAGATAAGTAAAACACTTTAGCTTATTTTTCACTCAATCAATAAAAAACCTTAAATAAACCTCATTTTAATGGGATAAAGCGATTTTCAAGGAATTTCTATCATATCGTCAGTACAAACATCAAACATTAACCGACATGCATTACTGCTGGCGCAATAATGCTGATCCTTTCTTTAAAATAAAGATGACATCATTGATTCAACTGAGTGGAAGCCATTTGCTCAGATAACGGCAAATCACGCTTGTGTAAATATTTACTTGTCGGTGCACATTTGATTACGCCCTTGTGCTTTAGCGCGATAAAGCGCGCGATCAGCACGTTCAAAGCACAACATCATAGGTTCGTTATCGGCGAGCTTAGCGACGCCAAAACTGCAAGTTAACTGCACATTGTCAGTAAATTGATAATGTTTGATCCTCTCAGCTATCCGCACACACAAGCTTTCAACTAAGGGTAAAGATGACTGCTGACAGAGGATCACAAACTCTTCGCCACCCCAACGGGCAACCACATCAGATTCACGCACACAATGCTGTAGCACCTGTGACACTTGTTCAAGGATCCGATCGCCGACGTTATGCCCCAGCGTGTCATTAATCTCTTTAAAGTAATCGATATCAATCATCACCAAGCACATACCTGCCTTAGCAGATTTATCATGCTGCTCATTATTAATAAAAAGGCGATTAAAGTAATGTCGGTTATACAACTTGGTCAGGGGATCATGGGTAGATAAAAACTCGAGTTCGGCATTTGAAGCCTCGAGCTGCTGTCGTAAGGTTTCGAGCTGCTGATTCTTATCGGTGAGTCTACGGTTATACTGGCTGATAAAGTAAGTTCTTGCCCCCAACATTAGCAATAACAAACACGTCGCGCAGATAACTTGATAAACAAGCGAATAGTTAGTCTCATCTATGACAGTCACATTATTCCACTTCTGATAAATCAAGATCCGCTCCTGCTCACTCACAGCATTTAAGGCCTTATTTATCACAGGTAACAAGGACTCTTGACCATAGGCAACCCCCATCCGCAACTCATCTTCTGGTCCGCCCCAACCGGCTATTTTCAAATGATTAAATCCAGTTTGTTGGATGTAGGAGTTAACCGAAAACATCGATCCCACAAACAGATCGGCACGTTTATCCAGCACCGACTGCAATCCTGCTGGCTCACTGGCCACGGTAAGCGTCTCAATTTGTGGATAGTAATGCTGAATATATTCGGCTAAACGATAACCTTTTGGCACGGCTAAAGTACGCGCACCGATATTCTCAAATCCTTGTAGAAAAGGCTGATCTTTAAGTGACACCAATACATTAGGCGAGCGGAAATAGACATCACTGAAGTGCAGATAAGTCTCTCGTATCAGGGTTTTATTCAGCATAGGGGTTAAATCACACTGCCCGCTTTGCAAAAAGTATAAGGTCTCTGTCCAAGAGGAAGTCGGCACCAGCTGAAACTTAAGGGAGGAATGCGATTCGATATAATTAATATAGTCTGACGAAATACCCAGATGTTTACCCTCTCGGATTCCTTCATAGGGTAACCAGTCAGGATCAACACAATAACGGACTGTCTGAGTCATGCTAACGCTAACGTCTTGGCTAGCAAGCTTAGCATTCGCCATCGCTAAACGGTCAGCATGAGCCAGTAATGGCATACACATCAATAGCGGCAATAACCTCAATAAGCCACGCAATTCCATTGATAGTTTCAACCTAAAAGCAGACGCTCGATGGGGAATGTAAAAAAGTGTATACGTGAAAACCGCATAATACCAATTCCCATCATTGCGAGTGCGTAGCGGTTATTTATCAATAGTCGGCTCAAAACGCTGAGATATGTGCCTGCGCGACGCAATAATGTGTGTGTAGACTGGAAAGAAAACCTCTTTAGTGAGGAAGCTTAACATCGCTATAAGTGACCATTGAGGCTAAGTATCACTTTTTTCAGATTTGGGCTTTCAAATTTGATGAGCCTAACAGGACACAATGAATTGATAGTGATATCGAGGATGTACCTGTCTATAAAGATAAAGCAAACCCGCAATCGTTTTAGCAAAAGTGATATTTTCTAAAATGCCGAAACGAAAAAGGCCTCTACATTGCTGTAGAGGCTTTCATCTTTATGTTGGCGGGTGAAATATCACGCAGCGATGAGCTCATGAACGAGAGGCATGGATGCCGAGTTGGGCTGTTAAGCAGGGATGCTGTTGGACGGGACGGCCGCGACGATTGAAATAGATAAATTCCAGATACGAAAAAGCCCTAACATTGCTGTTAGGGCTTATCGAAATGTTGGCGGAGCGGACGGGACTCGAACCCGCGACCCCCGGC